>NZ_JBFAIA010000156.1:0-18880 GCF_040654455.1 Nonomuraea sp. NPDC050691 | reverse complement strand
AGGGTGGTGGCTACACCGCCCCCGCCCCCCGGGGGGCCGGCGGCCGGCGGGGCGGGCCTGGTGCTGAAGTCGGGGGCCCTGCAGGAGCTGGAGGCGGCGGTCCGGCAGGTGGCCGCGGGCGGGGTGGTGTTCGCGCCGGACCTGCTGGCCGGGGTGCTCGACCGGCTCACCGGCCGCGCGAAGCCCGCGGGGGCCGAGCTGACCGCGCGTGAGAGGGAGACGCTGCTCCTGCTGGCGGAGGGGGCGAGCACGGCGCAGATCAGCGAGCGGCTCGGCGTGGCGCACAACACCGCGCGCAACCACATCCAGCGCGTCCTGGAGAAGCTGGGCGCCGGCTCGAAGCTGGAGGCGGTGGCGATCGCCCGCCGCGAGGGGCTGATCGACTGACGCCCACGCCGACTGACGCCCACGCCGACTGACGCCCACGCCGACTGATGCACATGCACTAGACGGGATGAAGCCGGTGACTCTCGTTGCGCAGCCGTGCACAGGCGAAACTGAGAGGATGGGCACTGAGGGTTCGGTGTATACGGTCGAGCACCACCTGGTGAAGGAGCTCGACAGCATCACGCTGGCCCGTGACCTGACCCGGCAGGCGCTGGCCGAGAGCGGCTACACGGGTCCGTACGACGACGCGCTCCTGGCCGTCTCCGAGCTGGTGACCAACGCGCTCGTCCACGGCGCCGGCGCGCCGGTGCTCCACCTGGTCGCCGGTCCCAAGCGGGTGCGCATCGAGGTCCGCGACTCCAGCCCCCGGCTGCCCGAGCCGCGCGAGCCGGGCCCGAAGAGCGGCTGGGGACTCAACGTCATCGACCGGCTGTCCAGCCGCTGGGGCTCCTTCCCGCTGGACGGCGGCAAGGTGGTCTGGTGCGAGCTGGCCGCGGTTCCGGCCCCGAGTTGGGCCAACTGACAGCCGGGCGTGCGAAGCTGCACTATGTCCGACGAGAGCCCCGCCGAGATCACCCCGGCCGACTACAAGCTGCTGGTGCAGAGCGTCGTCGATTACGCGATCTTCATGTTGGATCCGCAGGGGCACATCGCGAGCTGGAACGCGGGTGCGGAGCGGATCAAGGGCTACCGGGCGGAGGAGATCATCGGGCGGCATTTCTCGGTGTTCTATTCGCCGGAGGACGTGGCGGCGGGCAAGCCGGCTCGTGAGCTGGAGGTGGCCGCGGCGGAGGGGCGGCTGGAGGACGAGGGCTGGCGGGTCCGGGCTGACGGGACGCGGTTCTGGGCGAATGTGATCATCACGGCGTTGCGTGATGAGACGGGCCGGTTGCGGGGGTTCGGGAAGGTGACCCGTGACATGACCGAGCGGCGTACCGCCGAACGCGCCCTGAAGGAGAGCGAGGAGCGCTTCCGGCTGATCGTGCAGAACGTCGTCGATTACGCGATCTTCATGTTGGATCCGCAGGGGCACATCGCGAGCTGGAACGCGGGTGCGGAGCGGATCAAGGGCTACCGGGCGGAGGAGATCATCGGGCGGCATTTCTCGGTGTTCTATTCGCCGGAGGACGTGGCGGCGGGCAAGCCGGCTCGTGAGCTGGAGGTGGCCGCGGCGGAGGGGCGGCTGGAGGACGAGGGCTGGCGGGTCCGGGCTGACGGGACGCGGTTCTGGGCGAACGTGATCATCACGGCGTTGCGCGATGAGACGGGCCGGTTGCGCGGGTTCGGGAAGGTCACTCGCGACATGACCGAGCGGCGCACCGCCGAACGCGCCCTCGACGAGCGGAGCAGGCTGCTGACCCACCTCGTCCACGCCCAGGAGATGGAGCGGCGCCGCATCGCCTGGGACGTCCACGACGACACGATCCAGTCCATGGTGGCCGTCGGGATGCGCCTGCAACTGCTCGCCGACCGGCTGGAGGGGCAGGACGCCACCGCGGCCCGCCACCTCAACGAGACCGTGTCCGCGGCGATCCGCCGGCTGCGCGACCTCACCTTCCGCCTCCGGCCGCCCGGCCTCGACCGCGGCGGGCTGGTGGAGGGGCTGACCTCGTACCTGGACCAGGTGGTGACCGGCGCGGGCCTGACGTACGAGCTGTGGCACGAGCTGGACCGGGAGCCACCTTCCGAAACGGCGATCACGATATTCCGGATATGCCAGGAGGCGCTGACCAATGTCCGCAAGCATGCGCAAGCGAAGGCGGTGAGGGTGTCCTTGTCCTCCAGTGGTCACGGTGTTCTGGTGCGGGTGGCCGATGACGGCGTCGGCGTCGGCGACCCGGTCGACATCCTCGCGATGTCCGACCACTTCGGCCTCATCGAGATGCGCGAGCGGGCCGAGATGGCGGGCGGCTGGTGGAGCATCCGCGGCCGCCCGGCCGAGGGCACGACGGTGGAGTTCTGGGTGCCGGCTCTGGCCTCTGGCGGTGAGGGTGACCGCGGATGAGCGCGCGGCACGACCAGGGTGCCGTGCCCGGGCGGGTGAGTCCGCGGCACGACCAGGACGCCGTGGGCGAGCGGCTGACCGTGCTCATCGGCGACGACGAGCCGATGATCCGCGACGTGCTCAGTGAGGTGCTCCAGGCCGAGCCCGACCTCAGCGTCGTCGCGGTTGCCGGTGACGCCGAGGAGGCCATCGTCCTCGCCGTGCGCCACGCGCCGCGCGTCGCCATCCTCGACGTCCGCATGCCGGGAGGCGGCGGCGCCCACGCCGCCCGCGTGATCCGCGACCGCTGCCCCGGCACCCGCGTCATGGCGTTCTCGGCCTACGGCGACGCGGGGGCCGTCGAGGAGATGCGGCGCGCCGGCGTCACCGAGTACCTCCTGAAGGGCCTGCCCAACACCGACATCGTGGCCGCGGTGCGCCGCGTCGCGGCGAGCTGCTGATACGCGCCGCTGTCGCGGGCGGCCCGGGAGTTCGCGTGGGGGGATTTTGATGTGAGAGATCCCTTTTGTACCCTGGTGTGTGGAGGGGAGTACCCGAAACCGTCAGGGTCGTCAGTACGGCGAGCCCCGAGGCCCGCCCGGTCCTGACGCCGTCCCGCGCGCGAGCGCCGCGGGAGGGCGGGGAGACCTCCGGCCGACATCGGACCGGAGGTATCTCGTTGGACGTCCCCTTCTGGGCCTGGCCTGCCGTGCTGGGCGTGATCGCGGTCATGCTGGCGATCGATCTGTTCTCCCATCGGCGTGCGCACGCGGTCGGCGTGCGCGAGGCCGCGTTCTGGTCAGCGCTCTGGATCGCGCTCGGCCTGGCCTTCGGCGCCGTGATCTGGTGGCTGTGGGGAGCCGAGCTCGCCGGGCAGTACTACGCCGGCTATCTGATCGAGAAGTCGCTGGCGGTCGACAACGTCTTCGTCTTCGCGATCATCTTCAGCTACTTCGCGGTCCCGGCGCGCTACCAGCACCGCGTGCTGTTCTTCGGGGTGCTGGGCGCGCTGGTGTTCCGCGGCGTGTTCATCGCCGCCGGCTCCGTGCTCATCGCGAGCTTCTCGTGGATCCTGTACGTCTTCGGCGCGTTCCTGGTGCTGACCGGGATCCGGATGGCCCGTCATCGCGACGAGGCCGTCGACCCGGGCAGCAGCAGGACGCTGCGCCTGTTCCGCCGCCTGATCCCCGTCACCGACGACTACCACGGCCAGCGGTTCCTGGTGCGTCAGGGCGGCCGCTGGGTGGCCACGCCGCTGCTGGCGGTGCTCGTGCTGGTCGAGGTCAGCGACATCGTCTTCGCGGTGGACTCGATCCCGGCCGTCTTCGCGGTCACCTCGGAGCCGTTCCTCGTCTTCACCTCCAACGCCTTCGCCGTCCTCGGCCTGCGGGCGATGTACTTCATGCTCGCCGGCCTGATGCACCGGTTCACCTACCTCAAGCTGGGCCTGGCGCTGGTGCTGGTCTGGGTGGGCGTGAAGATGCTCCTCCTGGAGGTGTACAAGATCCCGACGGCCCTCTCGCTGGGAGTGGTCGCCGCGATCCTCGTCACGGCCGTCACGGCGAGCTTGCTGCGTTCCCGCGGCCAGGAGAAGGGCCGGGACCAAGGTCAGGAGGAGCAGGAGGAGGCGGTCAGCGGGGCTGCGGAAAGGTGAGCGGTTCGCCCGCCCTCAGCCGCTGGAACATCTGCCGCATCGAGTCGGCGTCGTTCAGGCGGGGGAACGGCTCGGTGGGGGCCTCGACGCCGAGGAAGGCGCACAGCGGCCCCCACCCCTCGCGCACGTCGAAGACGAGCAGCCGCTCCGCCGGGATGCCCGCTTGGACGGCGGCCACGTGCCGTTCGAACACCTCGACCGCCTGCTCCTCGCTCGGCACGCCCTGCCCGGGACCCCAGTCCGGGCCGAAGTAGGGCCGCCCGATCGCCTCGAGGACCGGCTGCATCCGCCTCATGCCGGTGAGGATCGTGCGGGCCTGCTCGGGCAGTTCCTCCAGCGATCGGCCGTCCAGGCCGGCGGCGGTGGCGCCGGGGCCGGACATGAGCATGTCGATGCTCTTGTGCCACGAGCGTGGGTCGCGCACGGTCAGCACCACCTTGGCGTCCGGGTAGGTCTCGGCCAGCTCGCGCCAGTAGTGGCTGGCCGGCCAGTCCTGCGCCGACCGGTAGCCGCCCGCGAACACCTTGTCCCACCCCTCGCGGCCGTGGACCTCGCCTGCCGTGGCGGCGAGCCATCGGTCCACGTGATCGGGATGGGTCATCACCTCGAACATGTGATAGCAGGGGCCGAACCCCAGCCGCTCCAGCGCGGCCTTCATCGACAGCGTCCCGGTGCGCGGTAGTCCCGCGCCGATGATCTCCAGCATGTCCGCTCCTCGCCGTCGTCGTTGACGTGATGATCTCCACGCTAGGCGGACGGCGGGAAGAACTCAACGCCTGTGGATTTTCGGCCGACCTGAAAGTTTCACCCTCCAGCCACCTGACGCCGACCCCGCAGAGCAGGACAAACACCCCTTAATCCACCGGCTCCCGCGAGGCCGGAAGACCCGCGTTCCTACAGCTCAGAGCATCTCCGTTGATACCTTGCCCCGGATCGCGCGCGCCCCCCACCGCAGCATGCCCGCGCGATCACCCCGCCGGCTCATCGGACGCGAAAGGCCACCACCGTGACGTTGCTTCCACGCCCGCTCCGCGGACGTGCCGCCCTCGCGATCGGCGCCGTCGCCGCGCTCACCCTCGGCGCAGTGGCGGTCAGCCCGGCCGTCACCGCCGCGGCGGCCACCGGCTGCGCCGTCACCTACACGGCCAGCACCTGGGAGGGCGGCTTCAGCGCCAACATCTCGATCAAGAACCTCGGCGACCCGATCAACGGCTGGACGCTCGGCTTCACCTTCCCGGACTCCGGCCAGAAGGTCGTCCAGGGCTGGTCGGCGACGTACAGCCAGACGGGCGCCGCCGTGACCGCGCGCAGCATGAACTACAACGGCGCGCTCGCCACCAACGCCTCGGCCACCATCGGCTTCAACGGCAGCTGGACGGCCGCCAACCCGGCGCCGACCTCGTTCACCCTCAACGGCGTCACCTGCACCGGCTCCACCACCCCCGGGCCCACGCCCACCGTGACGCCGACCGCCAACGGCACCCCCGTGGGGATCAACGGCCAGCTCCGCGTCTGCGGCGTCAACCTCTGCAACCAGTACAACCGGCCCATCCAGTTACGCGGCATGAGCACGCACGGCCTGCAGTGGTTCGCCAAGTGCTACAACACCGCCTCCCTCGACGCGCTGGCGAACGACTGGAAGGCCGACCTGCTCCGGATCTCCATGTACGTCCAGGAAGACGGCTACGAGACCAACCCGCCGGCCTTCACCGCCCAGGTCAACAACCTCGTGGACATGGCCGAGGCGCGCGGCATGTACGCGCTGATCGACTTCCACACCCTGACGCCCGGTGACCCGATGTACAACCTCGACCGGGCCAAGACCTTCTTCGCCGCCGTCTCCTCCCGCAACGCGGCCAAGAAGAACGTCATCTACGAGATCACCAACGAGCCCAACGGGGTGAGCTGGGCGACCATCAAGAGCTACGCCGAGCAGGTCATCCCCGTCATCCGCGCCAACGACCCGGACGCCGTCGTCCTGGTCGGCACCCGCGCCTGGTCGTCACTCGGCGTCTCGGAGGGCGGCAACGAGACCGAGGTCATCAACAACCCGGTGAACGCCGCCAACATCATGTACACGTTCCACTTCTACGCCGCCTCCCACACCGACAATTACCGGGCGGCGCTGACCAGGGCGGCCACGCGCATCCCGATGTTCGTCACGGAGTTCGGCACCGTCACCTACACCGGAGGCGGCACGGTGGACCTCGCCAGCACCACGACGTGGCTCAACCTGCTGGACCAGTACAAGATCAGCTACGCCAACTGGACCTACTCCGAAGCCAACGAGAGCAGCGCCGCCTTCAAGCCCGGCACCTGCTCCGGCAGCACGTACGCGGGGACGGCCGTGCTGACGCAGTCGGGCACGTACATGCGCGACCGCATCCGCACCCCGGACAACTTCCCGACCGGCTGACCCCGCCTCAGACCACCGGGCCCGCGGTGCGGGAGGCGCGCCGCGGGTCCGGTCTCCATGTCTCCCGAGCGCGGCCCGGGGCGCCGGTCAGGCGGTGAGCGCGGTCTCGGCCGGGCCGGTGTGGCCGACGCGGCGGTACCACTCGGTCCCGAGGAGCTGGGCGCGCGCCTGCTCGGGCAGGCCGGTCAGCAGGGTCATCGACGCGCCCCGCTCCAGCTCCGACTGGTGCGCATGCATGGCCGCCCACTTGCGCTCGCCCCACCGCCCGACGTCGAGCGTCGTCGTGATCCGGTCGTCGGGCACGCCCGGCAGCGTCTGCCCCGGCTCGGGATCCGCCCCGAACACCGCCCGCCAGTGCGACACCACCACCGAGCGCGGGATGGCCGCCAGGTAGAGCGCCCGCGGCCACCACGGCTCGCCCAGGTCCGGGTAGAGCTGGTCGTACCCGGCCGCCTCCACCGCCGCCAGGGTGACCCGGTGGACGTGGACGTGGTCGGGGTGCCCGTAGGCGCCGTACCCGTCGTAGGTCAGCACGACGTCGGGCCTGAACTCCCTGATGTGCCGCACCACCCGGCCCACGGCCTCGTCGAACGGCACGTCCAGGAAACGCGGGGCGCCGGGCGCCGACTCGGGCTTGCGCGCGTCGGCGTAGCCCAGCAACCGCGGCTCGCCCGCGCCCAGGATGTCCAGCGAACGCTCCAGCTCGCCGGCCCGCACGGTGCCCTCCGCCCAGGTGCAGGTGACGACCGCGGTCCTGGCGCCCTCGTCGGCGTACCTGGCCAGCGTGCCGCCCGTCCAGATCGCCTCGTCGTCCGGATGGGCATGGACACTCAGCACCCCGAACCCGGCCACGGCGCCCTCCTCGAAGATCGACGGACGGCCATCGTAGCGACGGCGGGCGGGTTCAGCGCAGGGACGACCAGTGGCAGGCGTCCTCCAGCGAGCTGTAGGGCGGGAACTGGTCGACGAGCTGCGTGATGGTCAGCAGCCGGGCCAGCACGCCGCGCACGCCGACCAGGCGCAGCCCGCCGCCGCGGCTCTCGGCCCGGCGCTGGCTGTCGATGAGCTGCCACAGTCCGCTGGAGTCGCAGAAGCGCAGCCCCGCCGTGTCGAGCACGATCCGCGGCCGTTCGGAGGCCAGCGGCCCGGCCAGCGCGTCGGTCAGCAGATGCTTGGAGCTCATGTCCAGCTCACCGGTCAGGCGAACCACGTCGACGTCGCCGTACCGCTCCATATCTATCACCAGGCGTGCCATGGCACTGCCTCTCCGTCGCCGCGTCGATGCCGTCGCCACCCTTGACCAGCGGGGATGGTGTCCAGCTTATCCACAGACCTTCGCCCGGCTCCACGGGTTGCCGGAAACGGTCACGGAGATCCTTCCGATGTCGGGCGCGGCGGGCGTCCCGGGACCCTACCGCAGGCCCCGGGACGCCCACCGGCCCAGGCCGTCAGACGCCGACTGCCCGATCGTCGGCGCGAGGGCCCGCCTCCTCGCAGATCTGCGCGCGGGCCGCCACCGCCGACACGTCGTCGGGCTGCAGCTCCGCGGACATCTCCGCGTGCACCGTGGTCCGGTAGCGCTCCGTCTCGCGCCGCACGTCCTCCTCGTCCCAGCCGAGCACAGGGGCGATGAGCGCGGCCACCTCGGCCGCGGCGGCCAGGCCGCGGTCGCGCTCCTCGATGGAGATGCGGGTACGGCGCACCAGCACGTCCTCCAGGTGGAGCGCCCCCTCGTGCGTGGCCGCGTACAGCGCCTCCGCCCTGAGGTAGTCGGCCGCCCCGGTCAGCGGCTCGCCGAGGGACGGGTCCTCCTCGATCAGAGCGAGGAGGTCCTCGACGGCCGAGCCGTAGCGCCCGAGCAGGCGCTCGACGCGGGCCACGTCCACCCCGGCGCGCGCGGCCAGCCGGGCCCGGCCGTTCCGCAGGGCCGCGTACCCCTCGGCGCCGAGGAGCGGCAGCCGGTCGGTGACGGAGGTCGGCACGGCCGTGCCCAGGTCGCGCGCGGCCACGTCCACGGCGTCCTTGGCCATGACCCGGTACGTCGTGTACTTGCCGCCGGCGATGACGACGAGCCCCGGCGCGGGCCGGGCGACGGTGTGCTCCCTGGACAGCTTGGCGGTGTCCGAGGCGTCCCCGGCCAGGAGCGGGCGCAGGCCCGTGTAGACGCCGTCGATGTCGTCGTGGGTGAGGGGCGTGCTCAGCACCTGGTTGACCCGGTCGAGCAGGTAGTCGATGTCGGCCCGGCTGGCCACCGGACGGCCCTTGTCGAGGTCCCAGTCCGTGTCGGTCGTGCCGATGATCCAGTGCCGGCCCCACGGGATGGTGAAGAGCACGCTCTTCTCCGTACGCAGGATCAGGCCGGTGTGCAGGGTGATCCGGTCGCGCGGGACCGTGATGTGGACGCCCTTGGACGCCCTGACCCGCAGGCCGCCCTTGTTGCCCGCCATCCGCGCGGTCTCGTCGGTCCAGACGCCGGTGGCGTTGATCACCTGGCGGGCGCGCACCACGATCTCGCGCTCGCCCTCCAGGTCCGTCACCCGGGCCCCGGTCACGCGGTCACCGTCACGCACCAGCCCTGTCACGCGTGCCCTGGTCGCGACGGCCGCGCCGTACTGCGCGGCGGTGCGCGCCAGCGTCATCGCGAACCGCGCGTCGTCCACCTGGGCGTCGTGGTACTGGACCGCGCCGACGAGCGCGTCCGGGCTGAGCGAGGGCGCGGCGGCCAGCGCCCCGCGCCGGCTCATGTGCCGGTGGCGCGGCAGGACGCGCCTGCCGTCGAGCATGTCGTACAGGGCGATGCCCGCGCCCACGTAGAACCGCTCCCACAGCCGGTGCCGGAGCGGGAACAGGAACGGCACCGGGCGCACCAGGTGGGGCGCGAGCCGGGTCAGCAACAGGCCGCGTTCCTTGAGGGCCTCCTTGACCAGCTTGAAGTCGAGTTGTTCGAGGTAGCGCAGACCGCCGTGGACGAGCTTGCTCGACCGGCTCGACGTGCCTGCGGCCCAGTCCTGCGCCTCCACCATCGCGACCGACAGGCCGCGGGACACGGCGTCGAGCGCCGCGCCGGCGCCCACGACCCCGCCGCCCACGACCAGCACGTCGAACTCGTCGTCGCCCAGCCGGCGCAGCGTCTCCGCGCGGTACGCGGGTCCCAGCGGTACAGATGTCACAGTAAGGCTCCTCATCTCAAGAAAGTCAGGCGGGCCCTGGGCCGCGGACCCCGCATGGGCGGGCGGGGAACCGCGGCCGGGGTGGTCGGGCGGCTCAGCCGACGTCGACCCAGTCGAGCGTGCGGGTGACGGCCTTCTTCCAGGTGGCGTAGCCCGCGTCGCGCTGGTCCTGCGACCAGGAGGGCTGCCAGCGGCGGTCCTCCTGCCAGTTCTGCTTGAGCTCGTCGGTGGACTTCCAGAAGCCCACGGCGAGCCCGGCGGCGTAGGCGGCGCCCAGCGCGGTCGTCTCCGCCACCACGGGCTTGGAGACCGGGACGCCGAGGACGTCGGCCTGGATCTGCATGCACAGCTCGTTGGCGGTGACGCCGCCGTCCACCCGCAGCACGTCGAGGGTGACGCCGGAGTCCTGGCGCATCGCCTCGACCACGTCGCGGCTCTGGTAGCAGATGGACTCCAGAGTGGCGCGGGCGATGTGCGCGTTGTTGTTGTAGCGCGACAGGCCGACGATCGCGCCGCGGGCGTCGGAGCGCCAGTACGGCGCGAACAGGCCCGAGAACGCGGGCACGAAGAACACGCCGCCGTTGTCCTCGACCTGCCGGGCCAGCGACTCGCTCTGCTCGGCCCCCGAGATGATGCCGAGCTGGTCGCGCAGCCACTGCACGGCCGAGCCGGTCACCGCGATGGAGCCCTCCAGCGCGTACACCGGGGCCTCCGCGCCGAACTGGTAGCACACCGTGGTGAGCAGCCCGTTCTTCGAGCGGACGGGGGTGGTGCCGGTGTTGAGCAGCAGGAAGTTGCCCGTGCCGTAGGTGTTCTTGGCCTCGCCGACCTCGAAGCACACCTGGCCGACGGTGGCGGCCTGCTGGTCGCCGAGGACGCCGCCGAGCGTGACCTGCCCGCCCAGCGGGCCGTTCTCGCGGGTGCGCCCGTACGCCTCGGCGTGCGAGGAGGGGACGATGGCCGGCAGCATCCGCCGCGGGATGCCGAAGAACGACAGCAGCTCGTCGTCCCAGTCCAGCTTCTCCAGGTCCATGAGCATGGTGCGGCTGGCGTTGGTGACGTCGGTGACGTGCAGGCCGCCGTCGGAGCCGCCGGTGAGGTTCCACAGCAGCCAGGTGTCGGTGGTGCCGAAGATCGCCTCGCCGGCCTCGGCCGCCTCGCGCACCCCGTCGACGTTCTCCAGGATCCACTGGATCTTGCCGGCGGAGAAGTACGTGGCGGGCGGCAGGCCGGCCTTGGCGCGGATGACGTCGCCCCTGCCGTCGCGCTCCAGCGCCGAGGCGATCCGGTCCGTGCGCGTGTCCTGCCAGACGACGGCGTTGTAGTACGGCCGGCCGGTGGTGCGGTTCCACACGACGGCGGTCTCGCGCTGGTTGGTGATGCCGAGCGCCGCCAGGTCGGAGGCCACGAGATCGGCCTTGGTCAGCGTGGTCTCGATCACCGCCCGGGTGCGCTCCCAGATCTCGGTGGGGTTGTGCTCCACCCACCCGGCGCGCGGCAGGATCTGCTCGTGCTCGAGCTGGTGGCGGGCGATCTCGTTGCCGCCGTGATCGAAGATCATGAAGCGGGTGCTCGTCGTTCCCTGGTCGACGGCGCCGACGAAGTCCGGCATGGAATCGTGCCTCCTCAGAAGGGGGGTGGGGTGGTCAGACGGTCTCGTAGGACTCTTTGGCCGGCACGCGGCCGGGCTCAGGCTCATCTTCGGTCGGCAGGAACCGCCCCACCAGGGCCTGGTAGAGGCCGGCGCCGACCAGGCCGCCGATGACGGGCGCCACGATCGGCACCCAGAAGTACGCCTGGCCGTACTGGTCCTGCCAGGCCGTGTGATAGCCGGTGAGGAACGACGCCAGGCGGGGCCCGAAGTCGCGGGCCGGGTTGATGGCGTAACCGGCGTTGGTGCCCCAGGCCATGCCGATGGCCACGACGAGCAGGCCGACGACGACCGGGGCGAGGTTGGCGAGGGGCGCGTTGTTGCGCACGTCGGAGATGGCGAGGATCAGGAACAGCAGGATCGCGGTGCCGATCACCTGGTCGCGGAAGGCGCCCCAGGTGTCCACCGGAAGGGTGCCGTTGCCGGGCAGCGTGGAGAAGACGCCCTGGGTCTTGATGGTGTGGCCGGGGTCGATCTTGGCGAGCACCTCGGCGTAGTTGAAGCGGACGATCAGCGCCGCCACGAACGCCCCCGCGGTCTGCGCCAGCGCGTACGGTGCGACCTTGCGCCAGGAGAAGCCCTGGAACGCGGCCAGGGCGATGGTGACGGCCGGGTTGAGATGGGCGCCGCTGACCCGCGCCGCGACGTAGACGCCGAGCGTCACGCCGAGGCCCCAGGCCCACGCGATGCTGTCGTGGTCACCGATACCGCCGGCGACCACCTGGGCCACCACGCCGACCCCGAACAGGATCAGGATCATCGTGCCCGCGAACTCGGCGGCCAACTCGCCGAGCATTCCACGGGCTTTCAGGCGCTCCGCCATGTCTTCCTCCTCACAGTGCCTCACCACGCTCCGGTCCTCGGGCGGGAACAGGTGTCGTCGCAGGCAGGACGTCCGGTGAAGCTCCCAGCGCTTCACGGCTGCTTGGAAGCTAAGTGAGGAAAACCACAGGGTCAACGACGGGGTGCCGACAATGTCGAACACTAGTCAGCTATGACATCCGGGATTATGGTCTGAGGCTATGACTCGGCGCACACTCTGGGCGATATGAGGCGGTATGCGTAGATCTTTCTTTTGCTGGTGCCGACATTGTCGAACGAGCGCCGCCGGGCTAGGCTCGATGCCGTGCCAGGTCCAGTCCAGTCCATCCAGCGGGGAGCGGCCATCCTGCGCCTCCTCGCGCGCAGCTCGGGCAAGCTCGGCGTGGGCGAGATCGCCACATCGCTCGGCCTGCCCCGCGGCACGGCGCACGGCCTGCTGCGCACCCTGCAACTGGTCGGCTTCGTGGAGCAGGACAGCGCGACCGGCAAGTACCAGCTCGGCGCCGCCCTGCTGCACCTCGGCACGAGCTACCTGGACGTCAACGAGCTCCGCTCACGCGCCATCAACTGGGCCGACGCGCTCGCGGCGCGCAGCTGCGAGTCCGTCAAGATCGGCACCGTTCTCGACGGCCAGGTCCTCGTGGTGCACCACGTCTTCCGCCCCGACGACACCCTGCAGACCCTCGACGTCGGCTCGCTGATGCCGATGCACGCGACCGCCCTGGGCAAGGTGCTGCTCGCCTTCGACTCGGGCGCCGGCGCCACGCTCGGCAACGGCCCGCTCGAGGCCTACACCCGCAGGACGATCGTCGCTCCCAAGGACCTGACCCGCAGCCTCGCGGGCATCCGGGAGGTGGGGTGGGCCGCCCAGGTCGAGGAGATGACCGTGGGCGAGGCGGGCATCGCCGCCCCCATCCGGGGCCACGGCGGCCTGGTGGTCGGCGCCATCGGCATCTCCGGGGCCGTCGAGCGGATCTGCGACGCCAAAGGCCAGCCCAACACCGCCCTGGTGACGTTCGTGCGCGACGCGGCGCGCGCGGTCTCCCGGGACCTCGGTGCCGCGCGCTGGTGACACCTACTTCCCACATACCGAGGTGAACGCCATGGCCACGCGCTATGTGATGTCCATCGACCAAGGTACGACGTCGACGCGGTGCATCATCTTCGACCAGCAAGGACGCCTGGTGTCGGTGACGCAGCGGGAGCACCGCCAGCACTTCCCGCAGCCCGGGTGGGTCGAGCACGACGCCGTCGAGATCTGGCGCAACCTGGAACGCATCGCCCCGGAGGCGCTCAAGCAGGCCGGGGTCGGCCTGGAGCAGGTCGCCGCGATCGGCATCGCGAACCAGCGGGAGACCACCCTCGTGTGGGACCGCCGCACCGGCGTGCCCCTGCGGCGGGCCATCGTGTGGCAGGACACGCGGACGACCGCCCTGGTCGACGAGCTGGCCGCCCGTCCCGGGGCGTCGATGGTGCAGAAGCGCTGCGGCCTGCCGCTGGCCACCTACTTCTCGGCCCCCCGCATCCGCTGGCTGCTCGACGACGTCCCCGGGCTGCGCGAGCGCGCCGAGCGGGGCGAGGTGCTGTTCGGCACCATGGAGTCCTGGCTCATCTGGAACCTCACCGGCGGTCCAGACGGCGGCCTGCACCTCACCGACGTCACCAACGCCAGCCGCACCCTGCTGATGGACCTGACCACGCTGGAGTGGGACGACGACCTGCTCGACTTCTTCGGCGTGCCGCGCACGATGCTGCCGCAGATCCGGCCCTCGACCGAGACGTACGGCGTGGCCAGCACCGTCCTGCCGGGCGTCCGCATCGGCGCCGCGCTGGGCGACCAGCAGGCGGCGCTTTTCGGCCAGACCTGCTTCGCGCCCGGCGAGGCCAAGTGCACCTACGGCACCGGCGGCTTCCTGCTGCTCAACACCGGCAAGGAGCCGGTCCGCTCGTCCCACGGCCTGCTCACGACCGTCGGCTACCAGGTCGGCGCCGAGCCCGCGGTGTACGCCCTGGAGGCGCCGATCGCCGTCACCGGCGCGCTCGTGCAGTGGTTCCGCGACGGCCTCGGCCTGATCAACAGTGCTCCGGAGATCGAGACGCTGGCCAAGACGGTGGACGACAACGGCGGGTGCTACATCGTGCCCGCGTTCGCCGGGCTGTTCGCCCCGCACTGGCGCAGCGAGGCCCGCGGGGTGATCGTGGGGCTGACCTCGTACATTACCAAGGGGCATCTGGCCCGTGCGGTCCTGGAGGCCACCGCCTGGCAGACCCGTGAGGTCGTGGACGCCATGAACGCGGACTCCGGGCTCGACCTGCGGGTCCTCAAGGTGGACGGGGGCATGACCGCCGACAACCTGCTCATGCAGTGCATCGCCGACGTGCTGGACGTCCCGGTCGTGCGGCCCATGGTCGCCGAGACCGTGTCGCTCGGCGCCGCGTACGCCGCCGGGCTGGCCGTCGGCTACTGGCCCGACCTGGAGGGGCTGCGCCGCAACTGGCACCGCGCCGCCCAGTGGGTGCCGGCCATGGACCCGGGCCGCCGGGAGTCGGAGTACGACAACTGGCGGCGGGCCGTGGAGCGGACGTTCGGCTGGCTGCAACCCCGCCGCTGACATCCCGCGTAACCCACCGGACATCCATTCGTGTCATGATCTGCCCGATCTTGAGAACTCTGACAGGAGCAAGATGAGGGCAACTGCACGACGCACGTTACGCGCCTTCCTCGCGGGCGGCCTCGCGGCCGCCGCGCTGGTCTGGCCGGCGGGCGCATCGGCGGAGGCGGCCGCGGCCGCCACCGTCTCGGTGGACTTCACCAAGCCGATCCGCACGATCTCCCCCGCCGACATCGGCATCGGCATCACCGGGTACGGCGAGGGCTCGTACATCACCAACGACCCCAAGCACCGCGACCACCTCCGACGGCTCGCCGCCGGCCGGATGCGCATCGAGCTGCACTACAAGACGCCGGGCGACCACAGCAGCCCCATCATCTGCGGTGGCTACGAGTGCGACGCCCAGGTGTCGGGCGACGCCTGGATCAACGCCATCCGCGACCTCGGCGCCGAGCCGGTCGTCATCCTCCAGGTGGACGGCCGGCAGAGCGCGGAGGTGAACCGCGACGACGCGGTCGCCCTCTACCGGCACTTCGCCGCCACCGGGAAGCCGATCCAGCGCTTCATCGTGGGCAACGAGCTCAACTGCGCCTGCACCCCGAACAAGCCCGAGATGACGGCCACGGAGTACAGCAGGCGCTTCAACCTCATCGCCGACGCCCTGCGCGCCGAGAACCCGGCCCTCGTGATCGGCGGCCCAGCCACCGCCTGGAACGACAACGACTACATCCGCACGTTCCTGCAGGGCTCGGGCGACCGGGTGAGCTTCGTCGACTACCACGACTACGGCAACGGCTCCGAGCAGATCACCGACGAGACGCTGCTCGGCGACGTGATCCGCGCGTACGAGACCGACATCGCGGGCGTGCGCGCCACGGTCCGCTCCGTGCTCGGCCGCGACCTGCCGATCCAGATCGGCGAGTTCAACTCCGACTTCGACGACCCGGACGGCCACCGGACGCTCGCCCACTTCAACACCCTGTGGGGCGCGGCGGCCCTCGGCCAGATCCTGCACGCCGGCGCGAGCGCCTACCAGTACGGCGACAAGAACGGCCGGCTCGGCCTGACCAGCACCAACGGCGAGGGCGGCATCGCGCGCAGCGAGCCGCTGCCCATCTACCACGGCCTCGGCATGTACACCGGCGAGGGCCTGTTCAGGCCGTTCGGCACGACCGTCGTCCAGGCCGGCGCGAACACCGCCAAGCTGCACGTCTTCGCCTCCGACCACGCCAAGAACGTCGTCCTCGTCAACGTGGGCGCCGAGCCGCTGGACACCACGCTCACCCTCAACGGGCTGGCGAGCGGCACCGCCGCCGTCTGGCAGAGCACCTCCGACGCCTGGACCCCGCACCGCACCGGCACCGCGACCATCTCCGGCGGCAAGGCCACGGTGACGCTGCCGGCCGGGTCGGCCACCACGCTGGTCATCGGCGAGCAGGGCCTGAAGGCGACCTACTTCGACAACGCCGACCTCACGGGCGCGAGCGTCACCCGCGTCGATCCCACGGTGAACTTCGACTGGGGCGCCTCCTCGCCCGACCCCGCCATCGGCCCGGACACCTTCAGCGTCCGCTGGACCGGCAAGGTCGTCGCCGACAAGGCCGAGACGTACACGTTCATCACGACCAGCGACGACGGCGTGCGGCTCCGGGTGGACGGGAAGCTGGTCATCGACGCCTGGACCGACCACTCCAAGCGGGACGACACCGCCTCGGTCGCGCTGAGCGCCGGCCCGCACGACATCACGATGGAGTTCTACGACAACGGCTACGACGCCATCGCCGAGCTGCGCTGGTCGAGCCCGAGCATCCCGCGCCAGATCATCCCGGCGGGCAAGCTCCTCGCCGGCTGACCCTCCGGAGCCTCGCCGGGCGCTCCGCGGGGCGCCCGGCGGGGCGGGTCACAGCCGGTCGAGGATCCTCTTCATCTGCTCGATCTCGGCCCGCTGTGACGACTCGATGGTCCGGGCCGGCTTCCTGGCGCCGGCGTCACGGCCCTGGGCCGGCTCGGTCCCGGCCATCTGGATCGCGCCCTCGTAATGGGCGATCATCATGCGGACGAACCGCTCGTCGAACGCGGCGCCCTTGGCCTGCTTGAGCCTTCCCATGTCCTCGGCGGACATCATGCCGGGCATGCCGTGGTCCATGTGTCCCATGCCGGTGGGCTCGCCCCAGTCCTTGAGCCAGCCCCGCATGGCCGTGATCTCCGGGGCCTGGGCCGCCTTGATCCTGGCGGCCAGAGATCGTAGATCTTGAGGAGGCCGAATTCAAACTTGGGTTCGCAAACGTGCCTGGCGGTACGTACTCGTCGCGGAGGAGATGCCGGCTCAGCCGGTCACGAAGCGTCGTAGCGCATACGGGAGGCGGCCACGTACTCGCGGTGCTGCTCGGCCCAGGAGATGAGCCCGGCGACCTGGGACGAGAGCGTCCGCCCGACCGGGGTCAGGGCGTAGTCCACCCGCGGCGGCGAGGTGGGGGTGACGGTGCGCTCCACCAGGCCGTCGCGCTCCAGGCTGCGCAGGGTGAGAGTGAGCATGCGCTGGGAGATGCCCGCGATGGAGCGCTGGAGTTCGGAGTAGCGCTTGGGCCCGCCGCCGAGCAGGTTCATGACCAGCACGCTCCACTTGTCGCCGACGCGGTCGAGGATGTCGCGCAGCCGGCAGGTGGGGTGCTCCTCGCCGATCGTCTCGCGCACATCGGTGTGCCTTGCGCGGGTCAAAGTGCCTTCTTCCGTCATGGCGGCATTGTGGACCAGACTCGACACGCGCACAAGAAGTAACCAGCGCACAGAAAGTGCTGTTGCGATGAGCATAGATCTGACCGTTCCCCCGCCCCGGTCCGGCCCTCGCCCGCGGATCACGGGTCTGGAGATCCCGCACGTCCAGCTCGACCAGTTCTCCCCGCCGCACATCAGGGCCGCCCTGGTGGCGGAGGCGCAGGCGCCCATGCCGCTCGTCGAGCCGCTGGAACGGGCCGGATGGATCGAACCGCACCCGATCAGCCGGCGCCCCGAGTGGCCCGACACGATCGTGATGCTCTACGCCCCCCGCGACGAGGCCGAACTGGCCGTCGCCCGCACCGTGCTGCACGCCTCCTGGCGGCAGGCCACCGCGTCCTCCCCATCTTCCCCGGACATGGAGTGATCATCATGCGTGCCATGGCTTTCCCCGACTTCGGCGCCGAACCGGCGGCCACCGACCTGCCCGTGCCGGAGCCGGGCCTGGGCGAGGTGCTGGTCCGGGTGCTGGCCTCCTCGGTCAACGGCTTCGACCTGGGCGTGCTGGGCGGCTACCTCAAGGGCGTGTACGAGTACGAGTTCCCGGTCGTGCTCGGCAAGGACTTCGCCGGCACCGTGGCGGCCGTCGGCCCGGACGTGACCGGCCTGACGCCGGGTGACGACGTGTTCGGCGTGGTCATGCGCCCGACCCTGGGCCAGGGCGGCTTCGCCGAGTACGTCGTGGTGAGCGCGCAGTACGGCCTGGCCAGGATCCCCGACGGGCTCGGCCACACCCGCGCGGGCGCGCTGGGGCTGGCCGGGACCGCCGCGCTCAACGCCGTCGACGTCGTCGCCCCGGCGCCGGGGGAGACCGTCCTGATCTCGGGAGCGACCGGCGGCGTGGGCGCGTTCGCCATCCAGCTGGCCGCCGCGCGCGGCGCCAAGGTGATCGCCACCGCCCGGCCCGGGGCGGAGGCCGCCTTCGTCACCGGCCTCGGCGCCACCTGGGCCGTGGACCACACGGACCTGCCGGCGCAGGTACGCGCGATCGCACCCGACGGGGTGGACGCCGCGCTGCACCTGGCGGGCGACGGGCCGGCAGTCGCCGCACTGCTGGCCGACGGCGGACGGCTGGCCTCCACGATCCACTACCAGCCCGACGAGCCCGGCCGGGACATCAAGGCCACGACGGTGATGTCCGACCCGACCCCTGACACTCTGGCCCGGCTGGCTGCCGACGCGGCCGAAGGACGCCTCCGGGTGCCGGTGGCCCGCTCGTACCCGCTGGCCGAGGCGCCGCGCGCGATCGCCGACTTCGCCGCCGGAACCGTCGGCAAGCTCGCCGTCACGATCTGAGGCCGGGCCTGAACCACGGGCCTGAACCACGGGCTCTGAGCGGGCGCACGCTGGACGAGATCCTCTCGGAGGTCGTCAGGGAGGCGCGCGAGGAACTCGCGGTGGCGATGCCG
>NZ_JBFAIA010000155.1:0-18991 GCF_040654455.1 Nonomuraea sp. NPDC050691 | reverse complement strand
CGGCCGCGTTCGAGATCGTCGACACGCTCGGCGACGCGCCCGACATCCACTGCATCCCGGTGGGCAACGCCGGCAACATCTCCGCGTACTGGATGCTGTCGGACCGGCCGGCCGAGCAGGAGGTCGTGGCCGGGCTGGAGCGGCTGGGCCGGCAGACGGTGGAGGAGATGCGCGGCCTGGTCGGCATCCTGCGCGAGCGGGTGGACGGCGGGGAGACGGCGCCGGTGCCGTCGCTGGCGCGGGTGGAGGAGCTGGTCGGCGACGTGCGCGCCGCCGGGCTGCCCGTGCGGCTGGACGTCGCGGAGGACCTGCCCCGGCTGCCCCCGGTGCTGGACCTGACCGCGTACCGGGTGCTGCAGGAGGCGCTGACGAACGTGCTGCGGCACGCCGGGGCGGCGCCCACGACGGTCGTGCTGGGCCGCGAGGGTCAGGCGCTGCTGCTGGAGGTGCGCAACGACCCCGCGCCCGGCGGCGGCCCGGCGGCCGGCCGGTCCGCGCGCCGGCCGGCGGACCGGCCCGCGGGCGTGACGGCGGGCGGCGGTCACGGCCTGGTCGGCATGCGCGAGCGGCTGGCGATGGTGCACGGCACCCTGCGGACGGGCCCCGAGCCGGACGGCGGCTTCGCCGTGCGGGCCCGCTTCCCGCTCCCCAGGACGTGGGAGAGGACGACGGCATGACGATCTCGGTGGCGCTGGTCGACGACGAGGCGATGGTCCGCGTTGGGCTGCGCATGGTGCTCAGCGGCGAGCCGGACATCGAGGTCGTCGGCGAGGCGTCCGACGGGCTGGAGGCGCTGGACCTGGTCGCCCGGACCCGTCCCGACGTCGTGCTGATCGACGTGCGGATGCCGCGCATGGACGGGCTGGCCGCGGCGCGCCGGCTGGTGCGCGAACATCCGGACAGCAAGGTGGTGGTGCTGACCACGTTCGACGAGGACGAGCACGTCGCGGCCGCCCTGCGGGCGGGGGTGAGCGGGTTCCTGCTGAAGGTGGCGCCGCCGGAGCACCTCGTCGACGCGGTCAGGACGGTGGCGGCCGGGGGCGGGCTGCTCGACCCGGCGGTCACGCTGCGCGTCATCGCCGCGTTCGCCGGGCAGCCGGACCAGGGGAGCGGGCCGGACCGGGCGGCGGAGCTGGCGTCGCTGACGAGCCGGGAGACCGACGTGCTGCGGCTGCTGGCGCAGGGCCTGACCAACACGCAGATCGCCGCCCGGCTCTACCTGGGGGAGGCGACGGTCAAGACGCACCTGTCGCGGGTGCTGATGAAGCTGGGGCTGACCAGCCGGGTCCAGGCGGTGGTGTTCGCCTACGAGAGCGGGCTGGTGCGCCCCGGCGATACCGCTGGAGGCGGGGACGATTCTGGAGTAAGCAGGACACCGTGAACGAGGACGCCTTCACCGCGGCGATCGAGGACTTCAACCTCAGCCCCGAGCAGCGGCGGGCCATCGCGAGCGTGGCCGAGAAGGCCGAGGGAGAGGAGCGGGGCTGAGCGTGGTGGAGGAGGAGCTGGTCGCCCGCGCGCGGGAGGCGTACGGGTGGGGCGAGGACGTCATGGTGACGGCGGGGCCGCGCGGCGCGCTCGGCCAGATCTGGCGGGTGGAGGCCGGCGCGGCGCGTTACGCGCTGAAGGAGATCTTCGCCGAGCCACCGTCGGCGGCGCTGGTCGAGGCGGAGCTGGACTTCACGAGGCGGGCGGCGGGAGCGGGCGTGCGGATGCCGGCGAGCCTCCCCGACCGCGCCGGACGGCACCTGCTGGCGGTGCCCGGCGGGGGGTGGCTGCGCCTGTACGAATGGGTGGACCTGCGGCCGGTGGATCCGGCGGACCGGGCGACGCCGGACGAGCTGGGGGCGTTACTGGCGCGCCTGCACCGGTGCGCGCCGGCGACGGCCGTCGAGGCGGGCGGCGGCTCGCCCCATCCGTGGTACGACCGGGCGCCGGCGCCCGGGGCATGGGAACGGGCGGCGTCGTCGGACGCGGGATGGGCGGGGCGGCTGGCCGATCGGCTGGCCTGGCTGGCGGAGCTGGCCGCGGTGGTGGCGCCGGCCGATCCGGCCGGGATGATCGTGTGCCATCGCGACCTGCACCCGGAGAACGTGCTGGCCGGCCCCGGGGGCGGGCTGGTGGTC
The DNA here is from genome assembly GCF_040654455.1 of Nonomuraea sp. NPDC050691. Classification (NCBI taxonomy): domain Bacteria; kingdom Bacillati; phylum Actinomycetota; class Actinomycetes; order Streptosporangiales; family Streptosporangiaceae; genus Nonomuraea; species Nonomuraea sp. NPDC050691. The sequence continues at coordinate 16,865 of NZ_JBFAIA010000155.1, read as the reverse complement.
GTGGACTGGGACAACCTGGGGCCGGCCGCGCCGGGGCGGGAACTGGCGGGGGCGTTGTTCGACTGGTTCTGCGACGGCCCGGGCCCGGACCTCGACGCCATGCGCCGGATGTACGAGGTGTACGTGCGCGAGGGCGGGCCCGGGCGGATCACGGGGCCGGCGGACTTCTCGATGCTGGTGGCGTCCCGGCTGAACTTCCTGCTCGAGCAGACCGGTGTCGCGCTCGACCCGGAGGCCGAGCCGCGGCACCGCGCGTGGGCCGAGCGGGAGATCGACGAGTCGCTGCGCATCCTGCCGGACCCACGGTGGCTGGCCGAGGTGCCGGATCTGCTGGGCGGCCGGGGCCGGGGTCAGACGACGGAGCCGTAGAGGGGCTTGCCGGCCCACTCGTAGGTGATGTAGACGACGCCCGCCTCGGTGACGGTCGAGCCGGTGAGCCGGAGCCCGGCCGGGGTGGTGCCCTCGGCGAACAGCCGCTTGCCCTCGCCGAGGACGACGGGGAAGACGAGCAGGCGGTACTCGTCGACGAGCTCGGCCCGCTGGAGGGCGCGGATGAGGTCGCTGCTGCCCTGGACGAGGATCACGCCGTCGGTGTCGCGCTTGAGGTCGGCGACGGTCTGGGCGGCCTCGCCCACGAGGACGTGGGTGTTGTTCCACGTGGCGTCCATGGGCGTCCTCGTGGTGACGTACTTGGGCATGCTGTTGATCTTGGCGCCGCCCTCCTCGTCGGGCACGCCGGGCCAGTACGAGGACAAGATGTCGTAGGACCTGCGTCCGAGCAGCATGCTCGCCGCGCGGTCGAGCTGCTCGCCCATGATGCGGCCGAATCCCTCGTCCACGTGCGGGGGCAGCCAGCCGCCGTGGGGGAAGTCGTTGGAGTCGTCCTCGCCGGGGCCGCCGGGCCCCTGCATGACACCGTCCAGCGACACGAACGTCGAAACCACCAGCTTTCCGGCCATCTGTCACTCCTTCGTCGTGCTGCGTCGTCGTCGTGCCCTCAGCCTGCCGGAACGCGTTTAAGGATTTCTTACGGCATCCCTACCGCCCGGGCGGCGCCGTCCGCGGACCGGTGCCGGCGGACGTCAGCCGCGGGACTGCCAGGTGCACAGGCAGGCCCGGTTGCCCTCGGGGTCGGCGAGCACCCAGAAGCTCGGCGCCTCTGCGTCGCTGACCAGCGTGCCGCCGGCGGCGAGCGCCGCGTCCATGCGTGGCCGGACCTGCTCGGGATCCACCCAGATGTCGAGATGCCAGCGCTGGCGGGGTTCCTCGCCGCCGGACGTCTGCGGATCTGGTGCCACTTCGACACCCACCCGTCAGCGAGCTCCTTCCGAGATGTCGGCGAGAAGCGGGGGCAACGTAGCCACCGTATTGACTTGGCCCGGGCCTGGACCGCCCCGCGCCGTTGGTGCTGCTATCTCTCACCGACATTTGGCCCGCATCAGTCGCTGAGCGCCGCAAGAAGGTGTCCTGCGACAGCGAACCTGGGCTTGTGTCATCGAAGCTCGAGCGCCTGTGGAAGCCGGGCGTTTGACTCCGCCCTACGCCGGGGGTGGCTGCTCACCTCACTGGGATGCCTCACCAGGGAGATCAGGATCGGCCGGACTCCGCGAGCAGATGTACGACACCGGCCGGATTCTTGATCCAGTGGGTTCTGGAATCGAGGTTCTCCAGGGGCTCCACCTCGTCACACGGGTGGATACCGATGCTGGCCAGTTTGCTCGTCGCCGCGTCCAGGTCATCGGTGTGGAGCTGCAGCCACAGGTCGGGCTGGCTGTAGTTGTCGACGCAGTCGAGCCACAGCGTATTGGGACCGAACCGCACCGAATGAGTTCTCGAGACGGTCGGAGCGTAGGAGACGTCGTCCTCCTTGACGTCGAAGCCCAGAGTGTCGCGGTAGAAGGCCACGGTGGCCTCGTACTGCGCCTTGGGGATCTTCATGGCGATGTTCAGGCCGGCCGTGAATTCAGGCTTGCTCATCGTTGCGTGACTCCTTGGTTCGTGTCAGCGGCGTCCAGTGCACGTTCCAGCGCGGCCAGCCGGTCATCCCACCTGTTGGCGAGCCTGGCCAGCCACACCTGGGCCGTGCGAATAGCGGCTGGCTCCAACCGGTAGGGATGGCGGCGGCCGACCGGTTCGCCGGAGCTGATCAGGCCCGCTTCGGCGAGCTGGCCGAGGTGCTTGGCGACCGCCTGGCGGCTGACCGGCAACCGCCGCGCCAGATCAGTGACAGTTGCGGGCCCGGCGCGGGCGAGCTCCTCCAGCAGCGCCCGCCGCGTCGGATCGGTGAGCGCCGCGAACACCGCAACGGCCTGCCCTTCTGCATCAGGCGGCCGCATCGAGGTAGGTCTCCAGGTCGACGAGCTCCGTGTCCCATCCCTGACTGTTGGCCTTGTGGGCGGACCGGGCCACGTCGTCGGCGGCCTGGGCGAACCCGCTCTCCACGAGGCGCAGCCGAGTGCCGTCCGGTACCGGCTCCAGAGTGAAGTCCACAAGCGTCTGGGGTGCGTCATCCTCCGGCAGGCCCTCGATTCCCCACCTGAACGCGAAACGGTGTGGTGGGTCGACCACCGCGATCGTGGCGACGGATGCCTCCCCGAGGTCGTCCCAGCGGAAGAACGCTCGCCCGCCGGGCCGCAGATCTATCTCCGCTACCGAGCCGAACCATCGTGAGAGCCCTTCCGCGGTGGTCAGCGCGGCCCACACCCGCTCGATGGGGTGCCGCAGCACCGCCACACGTTCGATCGCGTCCGAAACCATGCCCCACCCTCCTTTGCAACCTGTAGGTTGCCATTGATCGGCAACCTACAGGTTGCAATCGTTGCCCGCAAGCCCCGACTCGGAGAGCGGCTTACTACGCACCCGCAAAATGCGGTATCCCTCACCAGCCTGGACGGCCACCTGCACGACCGGACCGGAGCCACGATTGGGGCACGCCCTCACCAGGGTCGCCTGCCGGGATCGATGCCGTCCTGACCGACGCCGATGTCTGGCAGAGTGTCAGTGGCCCTCTGCCCTGAGACCGTCAGTGACGCCTGTCACATCACGTCTGGGTTCCCGACCCCGAAGTACGAACTGCGCGCAACGCCTGTGGCGTGACATCAGCTATCCCGACTCCACGCACCTCGGGGCAGGCCGGGGCTCCGCAAATCTCAGTACAGCTCACTCTTGTCGCGGGCATGGACCGGGCGGACGGTGGGGCCATGGATCGTGAACTGACGCCCTATCGGGTCAGAAAACTGACAGAACAGGCGCTGAGGCCGGGCGGCGGGTTCCGTGCCCGCCGGGCCGCCGCGAGGCTGTGCCGGCCGGAAACGGTCTGCCTGTCGCACACCTCCGCCCACGTGGAGCAGCTCGTCCACCTCTTACGGTCCGCGCCCGATCCGGAGATGGCCGACCAGGCCGCCCGGACCCTGGCCGATCCTCGGGTCAGCGGCGACCCGAAGCTTCTTGCCTGGACCGTCACTACCCTCACCAACCGCCCATACTCGTACGGTCGCCTCGACGGCGAGCTGAGCGGCCGCGTTCTGGACTTCCTCCTCGGCCCAGAGGTGGGCCCGAGCCGCTTGGAGACATGCCTGGCAGGTAGCGGCTCTCTTCTGCACCCGCGGCAAAGCGCGGCCTCAGTGGGATTCTGGTTCATCAAGGCGGCCTGCACGGCGGAGGACGACGAGGTGCGGGCCCGCGCCGGGGCGTTCTTGAGCAGGACCGGCCAGCCACACCTGCTGCGAGCGTTGGAGGAGACCGTGCTCGCGGCGGTCGGCGACCGGTTCCGCCTGATGTTCTCGTACGCCGTGGACGCCGTCTGGAAGCAGCGACCCATCCTGTGGGACGACGACGGCGAACCCTCGCCGTTGCTCCGTCTCCACCTCGCCAACCCTCACCTGCCCCTGCGCCCAGGAGAGAAGACCCCACTCCCCGGCCATGTCCAGGCCCACAACGGACCACTGCTGGCCGTCCTCGCCCAGCGCGAGGACCTGATTGCGGACTACCTGGCCGTCCACGGCCCGAAGGTGACGGTGGACTCCCTGTTCGAAGGGGCCGCGCAGCGTGTCAGCCCGGACGGCTTCGCCGCCGCGTGCCGCGGCGCCCTGCGTGCGCTGCCCGTCGGCCCCGCCCGGGAGAGGTTGTGCCAGAAGGCGGCTCGTGACTACCGCGACGTGGGGCGGGCCATAGTGAGGGAGACCGGTTGGGTCTGGGGCGACGACGAGGCCGCGTTCTGCTGGTTCACCGAGCAGTGGGAACGGTACGACGCCCTCGACCCGGACGGTGCACGCCTGCGCGCCTACGGCCGGACTCATCGCGACGATGACGACCTGTTCTACCGTGCCAAGAAGATCGCGAAGAAGACCAGCCGTCCGAACCCGTTTCCCCCGCGCCCCGATCCCGACCGCACACCAACCTCCCCCCGCAATCGCGGCCCCATCGGCGGCTGGGCCACCAGCTACGGGGCGGGCGGCTTCAGCACCCACTGAGTCGGGTCAGGGAACTCGCGTCGGCCTGGTGGAATCGAAGACCGACCCGCGGGGCAAGGTGTGGTCCTACCGGTACACCGCTTCAGGCGATCTGGCCGAGCAGAGTGACCCTGTCGGGCTCGTCACCAAGATTGACTACGTGCCAGTCCGGTTCGCCTTTGCGCCAGATCGCATGCCGGAAGGCCGGCGCGGAGGTCCTGGCGCTGCTGCGTCAGCGCGACACCCCCCGCTTGAGCACCCGAGAGCCCCCGGGCCCCCCTTGATTTTTGCAGGGGCCCGGGGGCTCTCTTCGTGCCGGGTTCCCCTGGAAAGGGGGAGGGTTTCGGGACTTTCCGGGTCCTTCATCGGTCGTTGCGGCAGGTGAGCCGCGCAGGGGCACGCCACGCCCTAATGAGAGAGCTCGACGGCTCGACATCCGATCAGCAGTCCGTGGCCCCAGCCCGCTGCAGGCCCGCCTTCTGTGCAAGGGCTCAATGGCCCGGTTTCCAGAAGCGGTCCGTCCTGCAGCTGGCTCACCCCACGATCTTGGTGAGCCGGTATGCCCGGCGGGTGGCGATCGAGAGAGATCGAGGCGCACGGCCTTAGCAGAGGGCTCAAAGCCCGGTATCGACACAGGCGTTCACTCGATCCCCGTTGATCACCACCCGCCAGGTAGCTCCCCTATCGCGTACGGCCTCTGTGAAGGAATCGGGCTCCCGGTTGAGTACAGACGTCGCTCAGGAGAGCTGCATCCGGGACTTTATGCTCCTTGGAGAGTCATTAGGTATCGTCACCCAATACACGGGCGAACCCCGGCCGGCGCCGGGGTTTTTTCATGCCCGGACCACCCCGCAACACCCGCCGGGCCAGGGCTTCCCGCACCCTCATGAGCTGCGATGCAAGTTGTAGGTTGGGGTTCCCAAACCGGCAGGAGGGCGCGTGAGCGACGCCGAGCAACCACCGAAACCCCGCCGGCGAACCCGTGAACGCGGGCAGGGACAGCGCGGCAAACGCGTCAACCTCCGCCTGTCCGACGCCGAACACGACGTCCTTGAGAAGGCCGCCGCCCTGCACAGGACGACCCTGGCGGGCTACGCGAGTACGGCCGCGCTGTCGGCCGCCCGCGACGAACTGCCGCCCGTTGCACGCGAGGCGATGATCCGGCTGCTCGCCATGCAGCGCCGAGTGGTCGCTCTTCGCACCGCGCACGAGGAGGCCGGCGGGACCGACTCCGGCGAGCTGGCCGACTCCATCAACGCCATGCGCCAGGCCCTGGAGGAGACCATCGAGGAGTTCATCAACATCTCCCGCAAGGCACGCGGCCAGCGCGCACGCTGGACTCCGACCCGTTTCCACCGCACGCCGGCGCCACCGCAACCGGCCCCCAGTGCTGCCCCGCGACTGCCGTCGACGGCACGCGAGTGGATCGAGCAACTCGCCGAGCTCACCCGCCAACTGGAGGACAGCGGCACCACCCTCGCATCCCCGCACTGGAACCACCGCCGCCTGTACGACGCGCTCGTCTACGCCGTCGTCGCCCTCGGACACGCACACCCCGGAGGCCTCGACCGGCTCCAGCCACGCCGCTGAATGTCCTGTACACGCGGACCTTGCGACGCCCTATCGCTGTGACCTGCGGCTCCCAAAGTACGTCCGGACGGCCGTAGGCAACGGCGTCCGGACTTACCCTGCATTTTCGGTGACCAGCGGCGTGCACACGAAGGCCGCGGACGGTTGACCATGTGACGGTTCGTCCCTTGATGTCCCTCTTCATCCCTCGTGATGCAGGGTTACTCGGCACGTCGCGCGGCTGGCGGCAAGGCGAGTGCGGACGATGCAAGGTTCACCCCCGGACAGGACAGCTGTCCGCTCCGGCCGAACCTGGCAGGTCCTGGCATATTGACCTGCGGATGGAAAGGTAGGTCCGAACAGTGACCGTCGATCTTGTTCGAGCCTACTTTGCATGTTCGATGAGGACACCCCGCTGACGCGGATCCAAGAACACCGGGGGCTGGCGGCGGTGGCCTCGGCGTCGGGTATACGCGGCCTGAGATACTGATCCGCATGTCGGAGGATCTGCTCTTGGGCGATGTCACGTTCTCCAACGCCGAAGTGGTGTTGGCCGGTTCACTGGCAGTTCCGGATCGCCCCGTGGCATCTCCGGGCGTGGTCATGATCGGCGGGTCCGGGCCATCGGATCGGAACAACGACACGTACTTCCCACCGATTCGCCGGCACCTCGTGAACGCCGGGATCGCCGTGTTGTCCTACGACAAACGCGGCGTCGGCGCATCATCTGGCGAGTGGCGTGACGTGACCATGGACGACCTGGCCGCCGACGCGCTCGCAGCGCTGAACTTCCTGCGTGCGCAACCAAGGGTGCGTGCCGATGCGGTGGGCCTATTCGGGCACAGCGAGGGGGGCTGGGTCGTCCTGCGCGCCGCTGCCTACCAGGACAACGTGCCCTGGGTGGTCACCAACAGCTGCCCAGGGGTGACCCCGGCGAACCAGGATCGATACGCGCTGGCCAACGCCCTGCGACAGACCGCCACCACGCAACAGGACATCGATAGCACGTTGGCCTTGTATGACCGCCTCATCGAGGCAGGCCGAAGCGATGACGACTTCGCCGAGGCGACACGACTCGTGGACTCCGCCGGGAGGCCCTCCGGATTCGCCGACTACTGGGCCAACATGGACGAGCGCTCTTGGGAATTCCTCAAACGTAAGCAGGACCACGATCCCATCCCGGATGCGCTGCGCCTGCGCTGCCCGCACCTGGCAATCTTTGGCGGCGCAGATGAGCTGGTACCTGTCGCTGACAGCATCCACCTGTTCAGCGCCACAGCATGTAACCCTGCTCGCCACCGTCGGGCGACGCTGGCCGTAGAGGTGTTTCCCAGCGCCGACCATCGGATCCAGACAGATGGCGGCACTCGTTTGGCGCCCGGCTACCTCAACACCCTGGACCAGTGGATCAAGGCCCGAACCGGCCTCAACCTGGACACCTGAACACCCTCATCCGCAGTTGCATGCGCTCACCGCGACACGCTGGGAGAGACCCACTGGCGCCGAATCCTCCAGCGGTAGCGGCCAGACTGGCGTGATCATCATCCTCCCCTGTCAGATCCCTCCCGACGCAGGGTTAGTTCGAACCTTTCGTGAGCGGTGGCAAGGTAGGTCCGAACGTGGCAAGGTTCGCGCGGACCAGACATGAACGGCGTGTCGTACGAACCTCGAAAGTGGCCCGATCCTGCCGCAGCTGTCCCTTCCAGGTGAAGTTGGCGGAAGGGACACATGCTGACCTGTGGCACGACATCTTGGCCTGGACGGTTTCGAGTGACGTTGTTCAGGTCTTTTTGCCAATGATGGGCTCGAACGCCCGGATTAGTTGGATCCGCCTACCGGGGCCGAGAGGCTCTGCGCGCTCGTCGCGGAACGCCTCATCACGTACAGGTAGGAGACCATGGCGCCGCCGGCGAGCGCGGTGAGCAAGGGGACGTGCCAGAAGGGCCGGATCTCGGCCGCCACCCCCGGGTACGGCCCGATTGGCCCCAGGGGGCCCGCAGTTGCGAGAACCGTCAGCCCCAGCATGTGGAACGGGGTCACCATAGCCGTAAGCACCCGCAATCGCGCGCTGCCGCGGCGCGCCGCCACGCCCATGGCAACAATCGCGGCGCTCATGACCGCCATGGTGATCGCGACAGCGGGAAGCATGCTCCACGCGTCACGTACCAGGCCCTCCGGCATGCCGCCCCAGGCCACTTCGCCGGAGTCGCGGGACGTGCCGTGACCGAGGTGAACCAGATATCGAACGAGCACACCGCGAGGTAGGCGGCATACCAGACCGGCTGCAGGAACAGCAGGCGGGCCACGTGCGGCGAAGGAGTGACCCCCAGACCGCGGGCCAGCCGCAGCACGCCCCAGATCTGTGCGATCGCCGCCGCTGCCAGGACCGCGGTGAGTGTGGGAGGGCTCCAGCCGAGGTCGAACTCCTCGGGGCCGACCTCACGACCTGTGTAGGCATCGGGTTCGAGCCACATCAGGCGGTGCGCCGGATTGGCGTCGCCCACGAGATACAGGCCGAGCAGGTAGGGCGGCGTCAGCAGGCCCGCCACGAGCAGCACGCGGGCGGTGGGCCGAGCCGCGGCCAGGCGCCAGAAGGCGAGCGCCGATAGCGTGAAGAACACGCAGGCGAACGCGACAGGTCCCGCCACGACCTCCGTGACGATGTTCAGGAACTCGGTGTCGTCCTCGCCCGGGAGGAACACGGTCGGAACAGTGACGAACCGCATCTGCCCGTAGCCGATTAGGTAGATGCCGACGACAGCGGCTCCGAAGACTGGCGTGAGCCTGAGCAACCTATTTCCCGCCATCGCCTTTCCCGCCATCGCCCCATGATCGACCACCCCTCGTGAAGCCGCCATAAGGGCGGAGGGAACCGGCAGCCGAAGGCGGAATCCGACAACTCAAGCTGAACACCGACACGAGCACCGACAACAACACGCGGACATCGACAGCTGTTGAACGACAGAGAATGACAGCGCTCGACGGCACCTGTTGTCAATAACGCGGCGTAGCCCGCCGGGGTGCTCAGGTGCTACGCCGTAGCGTGGCCCAGGTCCCCCAGCCCGCGCGGCTTTCGAGCGCGGTCCAGTTGCCGGGCAGCGCGGTGAGGATCTGCTCGGTGGGGACGTACAGCAAGCCGTCGGCGCCGAGCAGGTTGATCCAGACGATCATTCCGCCAGGCGCCAGGACCCGGTCGAGTTCGTGGGCGAAGCAGAACGCATCGATGAGAACTGCAGTGGTCCCGGCCTGGTCACGGATCGGCAGGCGGGAGGCGTCGGCGCAGATTCGGCGGCCCCGCCGGCCTGACCAGGTACTTCCGCTCGCTGAAGGACCCGGTCTCGCGCATCGACCGCTGGCACCCCGCGCTCAACGACTGGACCCCCAAGGACCGGCGCGACACCACCACCCCCGCGGCCATCGCCGCCGACCTGCGGCTGCTCGCGCTCGGCGACGCCCTGCACCCCGATGAACGCAAGCAGTTCGTCGCCTGGCTGCTGGCCAACAAGACCGGCGCCAACCGCATCGGGGCCGGCCTGCCCAAGACGTGGGCGATCGGCGACCACACCGGCACCAACTCCCGACGGATTCGGCGGTGGCAACGCCATCGCCGTCATGGCCTAGGACTCCCGAAGCTACGACGAGCCGCAAAGTAGTGCTGTAGCCGCAGGTCAGCGGGGTCAAGACTGCTGATCGCGGGTTGCGGTCTGGTCGTGTTCGCGGAGCATCCGCAGGATGGTGACGGCTGAGGGGGTTCTGCCCCTTCTTCTTGCCTTTGGTGCCGGGGTTCCGCAGTTGGTGTAGCCGGATAGTCCATGAATTCGCAGGTTGACGTGCGGGAACGCGCTGTCGGCTGGCATGACGGCGTGTATCTATGTCCGGGGGTTCGGCCCGGTCAGCGGCCTGGCGGGGTGAGCTGGTAGATCCTGGGCGGAGGGTCGATCTTCAGGGCATGGAGCAGGTCGTGTCGGTTGTGCAGCGACTGATGCATCGAAGCTGAGGCTTCGCTGGTGAGCGGGCTTGAGCTCGTGCTAAATCATTGGACGCGTCGGGTGTGACCGTGTTTGATCGCGGGATGACTATCTTGTTGAGCACGCCGGGTGCCGGTGACCTGGACGAAGTGGTGCGCGCGCTGGCGGAGTGGCGGCGCGAAGGGGCCTCGATGCAGCTGCATCCGGGGGACGTAGGGTTCTACTGGCAGTTCGGCCCGGAGAGGACCGCCGCGGCGTTGCGAATGTGGAGTCGTGAGGGCAGGATCCTCGGGGTCGGCCTGCTCGACGGGGCCGAACTGGTGCGGCTGGCGGTCGACCCGGAAGCGCGAATGGATGAAGACCTCGCGCGGCAGATGGTCGATGACGTGTCACGACGCGAACGCGGCGTCCTGGCGGCGGGCAAGGCCCATGTCGAAGCGCTCTGGGACGGCCGATTCCGGGAGTTGTTGCAGGAGAGCGGCTGGGAACTTGATGAGCCGTGGATCCCGATGGTGCGTGACCTGAGCGAATCCGTGGAGGACTGCGGCCTGCGAGTCGAGGTGGTCGGCCCCGAACAGGTCGACGACCGAGTCGCGGTTCACCGCGCGGCATTCCAGGGGTCGAAGTTCAGCGCGGAACGATGGCATGCCATGGCGGCCGGGACGCCGTACGCCGATGCTCGATGCCTTGTGGGGTACAACGACCAGGGCGACGCGGTCGCGGCCGCGACCGTCTGGTCTGCGGGTCCGGGGAAGCCCGGCCTGCTTGAACCCCTTGGAGTGCACGGCGATCATCAGGGACACGGTTACGGCAAGGCGATGGCGGTCGGTGCCGCGGCGGCTCTGCGGGACATGGGGGCGTCCAGCGCGACCGTGTGCGCCGAAGCCTCCAACATCGGGGCCGTCGCTACCTATCGCTCCGCCGGGTACCAGCCGCAAGCCGAGGTGCGGGACCTGAGCCGGGTCGAGTAAGGCGTGCTTGTGGGGGCGACGTGGTGCGGTTCCAGTCCGACTCCGAAGGGGGCAGCGAGAGCCTCTGGATGAGGAGTACACCAGAACCGAGAGGTCGGCGTTCTACTCTTCGAGTGCGCCGGGATGACGACTGAGCAATGATCGATATCTTGATCAGATAATTCGGGAAGGTACACCCTTCCCGCCAGATCCACAGATTTCGATCATTGCTCGATGCCGACAAGTTTCTCTCTGGCCGAGATCGGAGCCATCGGCGCCCACGAGGTGTCCATGTGTGGCGCCATGCAGGACAACCCCGGTCTTCGCCGCGAAACCCGGACCACCATCACGGCTCGCGGTGAGTGAGCATCCGCCCGCGAGGATCTGATCATCGGCGTCATGTGAGGCTCCCGCCTCGAACTCGCGACCCACCACATCGACAACCCCGGCCCCGCCACGGCGGGGCCGTACTCGTACCGCCACGAGATCACGTCCGGCCAATAAGCACGGAGATCCCGGCCATTTACCGCCGGAACTTACACATCAGGCGCGCGCCCAGGGCGCGGATCCGCTCATTGTCGCTCTTGTGTCGTTCGTAGGTGTACTCGCCGTCGACCGACGCCTCCTGGGCACGGCGCAGCATGGCGTCCACGGCGGGTTGGGGCAATGGGCAGATTCCGGCGTGGTTGAGGTACGCCCACGAGCGCGTGGTGGGGAAGTGCTGACGAGCAAGAGGGGGCATGGCGACCTCCATAGCTGGACAACCTGTCCGGTTGGCCGTCCGGCCATGAGCCGGACAGGCTGTCCAACGGGCCGCGTCCCGGCTCGAGCTGACCCTCGAGGCCGCCGACGCGCTGGAGTGCGAGACCCTCTTCGAGGTGCGCCCGGACCTGCCACCTGAGCCGATCGGTCGGCTGCGCGCCACGCTGCCCGGCATGCTGCGCCACGCCGCGCAGCCCCCGGAGCTGATCGGCTTCTGACGCGCCCGGCACCGCCGGAAGGGCCGGCCCCCGGCACGTGTTTCGCGGCCCTTCCGGAAGGGCCGGCCCCGGTCACGCCTTCGCCGGCTCCGCCGCGGTGCCGCGCGTTCTGCCTAGCCACGCCACGACGGCCGGCACGGCCACCGCGACCGCAGCGAGCGTGGCGAGCGCCGCGTCGTCCGACGGGCTCCCGCCCCACCAGGGCCACGCCATGGCGACGCCCATGAACGGCAGCAGTATGACCGTCGCCCGGCGCCCCACGGCCGAGCGCGCCGCCACCACCACCGCGGCCAAGGGCACGAGGAGGGACACGGCGCTCGCCCACGGGGAGAAGATCCAGGTGCTCGCCACCTCGGCGGCCAGAGCCGCGGCCGACCAGCCGGCCAGGCGTCCCACGATCCGGCCGTACGGGCGGGACGACGGCGCGAGGGTCAGCGTCACGGCGAGCAGAGCGGCCGGCAGTGCCAGCCGCACGGCCGCGCCCCCGCCTCCCGTCACGAGGAGGACGCCTCCCCGGATCACGTAGACGGTGGCCAGGCCGGAGCCGGAGGAGCCGGCGACGAGCCAGACGTACAGCGCCGTCCAGCCCCACGCCACGGCGGCCGCCGCCTTGCGCCGGCCCAGCCGGGCCAGCACCGCGACCACCCCGTACGGCACCGCCACGGCGAGTGTCTGCAGCATCGGTTCGGACACCGGTCGCGGGATGGGCGGGAACCCCACCGCGTAGGCGAGGACGGGGCCGGCCTTGAGGACCAGCAGCGCGATCGGGGCGACCAGCGCCGCGACCGCCAGCGCCTCATGCCAGTGCCGGCGCGACTCGGCTCCCCCGGCGTGGCGCAGCCAGACGGCGAGACCTCCGCGCAGCAGGTCGAACGTGTCGCGGGCGCCGGGCCAGCGCCGGCCGGGGTCCGAGCCCGCGAGGAGGACCGCGACCATCTCCTCCTCGTACGTCGCGCGGTGCCGCTTCGGGTACCACGCCAGCAGCCGCCGGTAGCGCTTCTCCAGGCTCACGCGGGCCTCCCGGCGGACAGCGGCCGGGACGCTCCGGGGAGGAGGAGCGCCGCGGCTCCCAGCGCCGCCGCGAGCGCCGGCCGTGGCCGGGCGCGCAGTCGCGAGGTGGCGGTGTCCGCGTTGCCGCGCATGCGCTCCGCCTCCACGGCCAGCCGGGCCTCGCCGTCGGAGGTGAGACGGTAGTAACGCCGTGCCCGCCCGTCGACGACCTCCTCCCGGTCGGCCTCGATCAGGCCCTCCCCTTGCAGGCGGTCGAGGGCGGCGTACAGCGTGCCGGCGCGCAGCCGCACCCGTTCGCCGGACATGCGCAAAACGTCGGCCATGATGCCGTAGCCGTGCTGGGGTTCGGCCGCCAGCGCCGTGAGAATCAGGAACGTGGGCTCCTGCATCGACTTCATAGTCATGTGATCTTTATATACCGATGAATTGGCTATAGCAACGCGGCGCACGCGCTCGCACTGGAACCGTCTGGACACGGTACGCGACAGGGACAGATACTCAACGTGTCAGCCTCTTGCCCTCTGCGACCAAGCCACTACCTCGTTCTCCATCTGCTGTACGTCGACCTCCAGCACCGAGGGGCCGGCGTCGCCCGCGCTCTGGTGGGCCACCTCGCGTGGGAGCCGTACAAGATCGTGCTCGGCGCGTGGGATCGCGACTTCTACGACATGTGGCTGAAGCTCGGCTTCGTCTATGAGCCCCACGAGCATGACCGGCCCGGCGACCTGTCAGGCACCATGGCCCGACCCGCCTCGGGCTGAGCTCAGGCTGACCTCGAATGAGGGGCATGTACGTGATAACAGCCTATTATCACGTACATAAGGGCTGAGCGATCGCGGCCGAACTGGAGATCCATCCCCGTGGCCGATGCGCGAATCCGGCACGTTATCCGGTACATCATCTGGGACGCGGCGCCCGCGCTGGACGGCCGCCGGTGAGCGCGGCCAGCGGGAAGGTCGCTGCGCTGCGCGGCGCCGCGATCACGCTCGCCGACGCCGCGGACGAATTTCTCGGCACCCACCGCCTGGCCAACCCCACCACCCACCGCGCCGAGCCGCCCTGGTGGCGCAACCGACGCCTCGGCGATGAGGACTATTTCCAGGAGTGCTGCACGGCAACGCCGCCCCGCTCGCCGAGGGCTCACCGCAGACCACCCCAGACCACGACGGTGACGCACCGGGTCACTGACATCTTCGCTGCGATCAACAGACAGTGACGAGGCTCACTGACACCTCATGTCGCCGCCATTGTCATCCGCTGTCGTCTCCCACTGACATCTCGTGACGCTCAACAGTGGTCTTGATCATGAGCTGTCGAAAGCCCGTGGGTTCCATCGTGAAGACCTTCATTCACGCTGAACCCGCGGGGAACACAGCAGCAAGATAGTGCTTTGGGTTCCCCAAACATCGTGATCGCGGGAATGGACCAAGGTTCTACGATTCCGTCAGTAACGTCCGGGATGAGAAGAGCGGCGAAGCTCGGCGGTGGCTGAGGCCTACGATCGCCCCACTTCGGAGCCCGGCCGTACGGGGCTGGGGGCGCTCGCCGCCATGGGACCTCCTTCGTCGGCCCCACGCCACCGAGCGCGAAAGCCAGGTCTGCGAACATAAGACGTGATCGGGCGGGTCAGGGGCGACGAATCCCACGATGGCCCAGGCCAGGCTCTGCTGCCCTGGACCGGTGCCGCGGGAGCCGCCCACGTCCCACGGCACCGGCTGCAGCGCTAGACCGTCACTTTGGTCCCTCGGCCGTGGTAGCCGCCTGCTCAATGTCGTCCAGCAGCGCACGTAGCTCGGCCACGACGGCGCGAGCCTGCTCAGGATGCGTGCGCGCGTAGGTCAGGAAGGCCGGGCGTTCGACTGTTCTGGTGAGCACGGCGCGCAAGCGTTCCGTTTCGGCGGTGAATGCCTCACCTGGATCTCCAGGCTTGGCCTCACCGGCGAGATAGGCACGTATCTGCGCAGCTGCTTGGACGGGGTCAAACTGCTCACTGTCTGCGATGACACCAGCAGCACCCTTTAGCAGGGCCGCCGTCACCTTCACGCCGTCTGCCTCGAGGACGGTCCGGTAGACCGTGACGGCCGCATCCTGGCCGTGACGCTCGGCTACCGGGAGGAGCTCTCGGACGTCCCTGATGGTCTGCAGGGCTTCACCGGCCGCCCACCAGGCCAGGCGTAGGCCATCCAAAGCGGCCTCGCATGTGGCTAGGTCCGCCCGTTCTTGCTCGCTCAGCTCGCCGGCGACCTCGTTCGAGTACGGAGCCGGAACTGTGTCGGGGTTGGGCAGAGACGTTGCGGTGGCAGCCGTTGACGCTGTCTGGACGACCAGCTCCTGGGGATCGGCGCGCTCGGCGATAGCCCGTCGTTGAAGTGGCTACGTGCGGCCGGCCAGGCGATGTCGCCCCGCATCGACCTGCCCCGAACTGCTGTTGGAGGTGCACTCCTGGACCGGGTTCCTGGACGCCTACGTGAACCTGGCCGACATCTCCACCCGCATGCACGACCTGCCCCGTTCCCTGGTGGCGCTGCTGATCAGCGAGGCCTGCAACGTCGGCCTCACCCTGGTGATCAAGGACGGGGACGAGGCGCTGACCCGCGGGCGGCTCTCGCACGTCGACCAGAACTACGTGCGCGCCGAGACCCAGGCCGCCGCCAACGCGATCCTCATCCAGGCTCAGCGCACCGTGCCGATCGTGGCGCTGTGGGGTGGCGGGTTGCTGGCCTCGGTCGACGGGCTGCGGTTCGTCGTCCCGGTCCAGACGATCAACGCCGCCCCGTCGCCGAAGTACTTCGGTTACAAGCGCGGCCTGACGCTTTTGAACGCAGTTAATGATCAGGTGATGGGGATCGGGCAGATGGTCGTGCCCGGCACGCCGCGCGACTCGCTGTACATCCTCGACACTGTGATCAACATCGATGCCGGGTCCGCAGCCCGAGGCGTCACGACCGATCAGGCGTCCGATTCGGACACGGTGTTCGGGATCTCCTCCATGCTCGGCTACCGGTTCGCGCCCCGCTTCGCCGACCTGGGCGACCAAAGGTTCTGGCGCTCGGAGGTGCCTGACAGCAACACCACGAGCGACTACGGGCCGTTGGAGACGATCGCCCGCGACAAGATCAACCGGCAGAAGATCCACACCCAGTGGTCGGACATGACCCGGGTCGCCGGGTCGCTGGTGACCAACCAGGTCCGCGCCTACGATTTGCTGCGCATGTTCGCCCGTAACGGGCGGCCCACCCCGCTGGGGCAGGCGTTCGCCGAGTACGGGCGGATCGACAAGACCCTCCACCTGCTGTCCATCTGGATCCGATCGACGACACCTACCGCCGCAAGCTGAACAAGCAGCTCACCGTCCAGGAGTCCCGGCACCGGCTCGCTCGTAAGATCTGCCACGGCGCGGGCGGCCAGATCCGCAAGGCGTACCGCGAAGGGCAAGAAGATCAACTAGCGGCTCTGGGTCTCGTCGTCAACGCCGTCACGCTGTGGAACTCCAAGTACGTGTCGGCCGCGGTCGACCGGCTGCGCATCCAAGGCGTCCCGGTCAAGGACGAGGACACCGCCCGGCTGTCCCCGCTCGGCCGCGCCCACCTCAACGTCCTGGGTCGCTACTCCATCTCCTCCGCCCCGGCCGAAGGCCTGCGGCAGCTCGGCGAGATCCCCGACCTGCCGGACGCCTTGACGGGTTCATCGGCCGCGATCAACTACCGGGCCGACGTTCAGGGACGGGCCACTAGTTCTGCGTAACCGCGCACCCTGGGCGAGTTGCAGCACCGCATCCAGCAAGGTCACCCGACACCACAACCTCACTTTCGCGCCCGTGGGCACTTGAAGATCAAGCTAGCTCGATCGCATCCAGATCCAGCCGGTGCTGTCCTCCTCCTGAGCGGGTTCCCCGCCCACCGCGATCATCCGATCGTCTCCAGGCAGGCGGGCGAA
>NZ_JBFAIA010000154.1:0-19132 GCF_040654455.1 Nonomuraea sp. NPDC050691 | reverse complement strand
GCCGGAGCGTCTGCGCGCCGTAGAACGCCCCCGCCGGGCCGCCCGCCTCGATGCGGGCGCCGCCGGTGTCCACGGTCAGCCGGTACGCCTCGGGCGGCAGGCCGGTCAGGACCAGGCTGATCGTCCCCGGCGGCCCCTCGCCCGGTGCCGCCGGCCCGCCCGGCAGGAGCTCGCCTCCGGTCACCGGGGCGAGCTCGGACCGCAGCCAGGAGGCCACCCCGCCGAGCGCCGGGTCGGCGGTGAGCGCGGTGTCGCGGTCGAGGAGCCATCGGCCCAGGCGGGGCTCGTACCGGACGGGCTTGGGAACGATCATGTGCTCTCTTTCTCCTCAGGAAGCCTGGTCGCAGGTGATGGCGGCGTCGGCGAAGTCGGCGTGGTCGGAGGTGGCGTTGTCGCCGCCGTTGGTCGCGACGAGGCGCACGAACCGGGCGCCGCGCACGGAGGCCGTGACTTTCTTGCCGGGCTGCGCGCCGGTCAGCACGCCGGAGTACGCGACCCGGCCGCCGTCGGCCCACACCTCGAACCCGGCCGAGCCGGCCGTGCCCACCTCGTCGTCGATCCCGGCCGTGAACTCCACGCTCCGGCACCGGCCGCCCGCGTAGAACTCGATGTCGGCGGGCGCGTGCGCGCCGAGCCCCTTGGCGTACCGGACGCCTTCGATCGTCAGGGGCCGCCCGTCGCCCGCCGCCTTGTCGCCGTTGCTGGTGTCGCGCTCGACGGGGCCGAAGTAGTTCCTGGCGGAGGTCCACGGCAGGTCGCTGAGGTACGTGCGGCCCGCCGCCGGCGCCTGGGCGACGGCCACGACGGCCGCGCCGGTGGCCGTCCCGCCGGTGAAGGCGGCCGTGGTGGTCAGGTCGTAGGTACGGGGCTCCGTCCCGGCGGGCGGGGTGACCGCCCAGGTGACGGTGAACGCCTCCCCGGCGTCGAGCCGGGACCGGGTCGCGGTGGTGCGTGCCTCGGCCTTCCACCCGCCGGGCACGGCGAGCGTGACGCGCAGGTCGCGGATCCGGGCGGTGGCGCCGGAGTTGACGACCCGGGTGACGATCTCCCGCGTCTGTCCGGGTTCGAGCGTGCCGGGCCGGTCGTCGCCGAGGAAGGCCGGCGGGTCGGTCTCCACGGTGAGCAGGGGCGGGGCCTGCTCGCGGCTCGGGCCGACGCGGTACATCACCGCGCCGTGGGCGGGCACGTGGGCGGACAGCTCGCCGGTGGTGGTGGCCACCTGCCCGGTCCACAGCTCCTCGGCGCGGTGGCGCCCGGCGGGCAGCCGGTGCTCGACGGTGGCCGCCCGGTTGCTCTCGTTGAACAGCACGACCGCCTGGTCGCCGCCGTCGAGCGGCTTGACGAGGACGTGGTACCAGCCGTCGCTGCGGACCAGCCGGGCGGGCACGCCGAGCTTGTCCTGGTTCACGGCGATCACCTTGGGGTTGGCGACGACGGCCTTCGGGGCGGCGGCCGGGTCGGCCTGGAGGACGAGCGGGGCGGCGCCCACGGCCCACAGCGTGAACTGGGTGCGGTACTCCGCCTCGGTCATGCCGCCCCGGCCGGCCTGGATCAGGTCGGGGTCGGCCCAGCTCCCCGGGCCGGCGTACTGCACGCGGAGCTGGTTGGTCTCCCAGACGTCCACCATGGACGCGTAGGCGTCGGGCAGGGGCCGGTTGTAGACGTTGGTCCGCCAGGTGACCGCCCCCGAGTCCTTGGCCCACAGCCACGGGACGGTGCTGCCGTCCTCGTTGTTCATGGCGAAGGCGACGGACTCGCCGAGAGCCTGGCGCATGCGCGGGTAGAGCGTCTGGGCGATCTGCTGGACGTTCTGGCCGGGGAAGTCGGCCGTCGGGATGTTGCACCAGTCGTACTTGACGTGGTCGACGCCCCAGCTCCGGACCAGCTCGGCGTCGGCGGCCTCGTTGCCGTAGGAGCCGGGGCCGCCGCCCGAGCACGCCTTGGTGCCGGCCGACAGGCTGAGGCCGAGCCTGAGCCCCAGGCCGTGGAGGTGGTCGGCCAGGGCCTTGATCCCGCCGGGGAAGCGGGCCGGGTCGGGGGCGAGGGCGCCGTTCGCGCGTTGCGGGGCGAGCCAGCAGTCGTCGACGAGGACGAGGCGGTAGCCGAGGGGCGCGAGGGCGGCGAGCCCGGCGGCGGCCTGCCGTACCGACGCCTCGGACACCGCACAGCCCAGGGAGCGGCTGCTCCACCCCATCGGGGGGCCGCCGGCGGGCGCCGCCGCGGCGCCGGCCGAAGGGAGGAAGGGCAGCATGAGGAGGGCCGCCGCGGCGGCGGCCGTGAGCTTGCGCATGAGGGTTCCCGTCAGACCTGGTTGAGCCGGGGGGTGCCGGGCTCGATGACGAAGGAGCCGGAGGTGTAGGCCGGGGCGTACGGCTCGGTGACGCGCGACAGCGACCGGAAGTCGACCGTCATCTCGCGCTCGGTGAGCTTGGCGCGGACGTAGCCGCGGCGGCCGTTGAAGAACTTCACGTGCGGGTTCTCGGCCAGCAGGACACCGGTGTTGGGGTACTCGTCCAGGCCGTCGCCGGCGCTCGTCACCGACGTGGTGACCAGCTCGACGGCGACCGGCTTCGAGCCGGGGTCCTGGTAGCTGCGCTTCACCTCGCCGGCCCAGTGGGAGTGGACGTCGCCGGTGAGGACGACGGCGTTGCGCCTCGTGGCCTCGATCGCGGCGGTCAGCCGGTCGCGGGAGGCGACGTAGCCGTCCCAGCCCTCGTTGGAGTAGCCCTTCCCCTCGCCGTTGGTCCAGTCCATCTCCATCATGAACACCTGCTGGCCCAGCAGGTCCCAGGTGGCGCCGGAGTCCTTGAGCCGGCTCTCCAGCCACGCCTCCTGCTCCTGGCCGAGGATCGTCCGGTTGGGGGCCAGACGCTCGGCGCAGTCGGCGCCGACCGTGCCGCTCCTGCCGGTGCAGGCGTACAGGTCGCGGTACTGCCGGGTGTCGAGCATGTGCAGGTTGGCGACGGCGCCCCAGCGGAGCGTGCGGTGCAGCCGCAGCGACGAGCCCCGCGGCCTCTGGGCGCGGCGCAGCGGCATGTTCTCGTAGTACGCCTGGAAGGCGTCGGCGCGGCGCTTGAGGAACGGCGGGTCGGGCTGCTCGGGCACGTCGCCGGCCCAGGCGTTCTCGATGTCGTGGTCGTCCCAGACCACCGCCCAGGGGGCGACGGCGTGGGCGAGCTGGAGCTCGGGGTCGGCCTTGTGCTGGGCGTGGCGTAACCGGTAGCCGGCCAGGTCGAGGCACTCGCCGCCGGCCTGGTCGCGCACCGGGTACTTGTAGTCGCCGTACTCGTAGATGTAGTCGCCGAGGAAGGCGATCAGGTCGGGCTCGTCCTCGGCCATCCGCCGGTACGCGGTGAACCACCCGGTCTGGTAGTCGGCGCACGAGGTGAACGACAGGTTGAGCGCCCGGCTGCGGGTGCCCGGGGCGGGGGCGGTGACGGTGCGGCCCACGGGCGAGATCTCGCCCTCGGCGCGGAAACGGTAGAAGTACTCGCCGCCCGGCTGGAGGCCGCCGGGCTCCACGTGGACGCTGTGGGCCTCCTCCGGCCGGGCCGTCTCGAGGCCCTGCCGGACGACGTGGCGGAAGTTCTCGTCCTTGGCGACCTGCCAGTGGACGGCGACGGGCCGGGACGGCATGCCGCCGAGGCCGTCGGCGGCCAGGGGGTCGGGGGCGAGGCGGGTCCACAGGACCACGCTGTCGGAGACCGGCTCGCCGGAGGCGACGCCGAGCCGGAACGGGTCGGACAGGGGGGCGCGGCGGAGGGCACGGGTGGAGGCGCGGGTGGAGGCACTGTCTGCCGTCGCCTGCGCGGGCGGGACGCCCAGCGCGGCGGCGGCGCCCAGGCCGGCGCCCCCGGCGAGAAACGAACGCCGGGTGATCATGGGTGGGGGGCTCCCTATTTGCCGGTGGTCACTTGCCGGTGGTTACCTGACGGTCGCGTTGCCTTCGGTGACCGCCTGGTCGGCGGCCTGCTTCGGGGTGAGCCGGCCGAGGTACATCTCGTTGAAGATCTGGTTGAGCTTGGTCTCGAACCCGGTGAAGCCGGTGGTCACCGGGAGGGGGAAGGTGGTGCCCTCGGCCTCCTTGACGAAGGCGGACACGTCGAGCTTGGCCGTCTTCGCCCAGTGGTCGACGTAGCCCTGGGCCAGCCCGTTGAGCGCGGGGAAGGCGTAGCCCTCGTCGGCCATGAGCTTCTGCGGCTCCTCGGTGCCGAGGTAGGCGGCCAGCTTCTGCGCCTGCTCGGGGTGCTTGCTCTTGGCGTAGACGGCCTCGGCCAGGCCGTTGAGGTTGACCGCGCGCCCGGCCGGGCCCTCGGGCATGGGAACGACGCCCACCTCGAACGCGGCGTCGGGCACCACGAAGGGCAGCAGCGCGTTGTTGGCGGGGAACATCGCCACCTCGCCGGCCTTGAACATGTCCGTGGCCTTGCCGGTGGGCGGGTTGGTGCGGGTGGCGGGCGGCGAGACGTGGTGCTTGTTGACCAGGTCCACGCCGAACTGCAGCGCCTGCACGCCGGCGTCGTCGTTGAAGGTGTACTTCCCGAACGGCTGGTCGAGCAGCTTGCCGCCGTTGCTGCTGACCCAGTTCATCCACTGGGTCTGGTAGTGGTTCCAGGACAGGAAGCCGTACGTCTTGACCTTGGCGGGGTCGAAGCCGGGGTCGCCGGGATGCTTTCCCGCCTCGTCGGCGGTGAGCTTGCGGGCGGTCTCCAGGAACGTGCCGGACCCGTCGGGCTTCCAGGTCAGCGTGTCCGGCATCTCGACGCCGGCCTTCTTGAACAGGTCCTTGTTGTAGAGCAGGCCGACGATGCCCCAGTCCTTGGGCATGCCGTACTGCTTGCCCTGGTAGGCGAACGCCTCGGCCACGGTCTTGTGGTACTTCGCGGTGTCCACCTGGACCGGGCTGAGCACGCCCTTGGTGACGTACTCGGGGAACTGGGTGGGCGTCATCCAGAAGACGTCGGGCGCGGTGCCCGCCACGGCGTCGGCCGTGAGCTTGGTCCAGTACTGGTCGTACGGCAGCAGCTCGATCTTCACGTCGATCGACGGGTTGGCCTTCTCGAAGGCCGCCATGACCTTCTCGTAGCCGGCCTTCTGCTGCTCGTCCCACAGGCGGTAGGTCAGGGTGACCTTCCCTCCTGAGGCGCTGTCCGAGCCGCCGGAGCCGCAGGCGGTCAGGGTGAGCACGGCGGCGCCGGCCAGGGACGCGGCCCAGCGAATTCGGGGGGTGAGCATGATTCGCTGACCTCTCTCACTTGAGGCCGGTGAGGACCACCGACCGGACGATGTACTTCTGGAAGAAGATGAAGATCGCCACCATCGGCGCGAGGGCGATCAGGCCGCCGGCCATCATGAGGCCGCGGTCCACGCCGATGCCGACCTTGAGCGCGGAGATGGCGACGGTGACGACCTTGGTCTCGTCGCCGCTGGTGATGATCAACGGCCAGAGGAAGCTGTTCCACGACGAGATCACGGTGATGATGGCCAGCGTGCCGATGGCGGGCCGGCACAGCGGGAGCAGGATCCGGAACAGGACGGTCAGGGGGCCGGCGCCGTCGATGCGCGCCGCCTCCTCCAGCCCTCCGGGCAGGCTCTTGAAGAACTGCCGCATCAGGAAGATGCCGTACGGGGTGCCGAGGATGTACGGGGCGAGCAGGCCGTACCAGGTGTTGACCGCTTCCAGCTCGCGCATGATGAGGAACAGCGGGATGACCGTGACGGCGCTCGGCACCATCATCGTGGCCACGTACAGCCAGAACAGCACGTCCCGGCCCCGGAAGCGCAGCCGGGCGAAGGCGTAGGCGGCGAACGTCGTGAACACGAGCTGCCCCAGCGTGAGCAGGACCGTCATCACGACCGTGTTGGCGAGGAAGCGGGGGAAGTCGCCGCCGAGGATCTCGGCCAGGTTCGCCGTGGTCGGCGGCAGGCCGGGCAGCCACGGCTCGGTGGTGCTGAGCTGGCGCCGCGTCTTGAGCGCCGTCAGCACGACGAGCAGGTACGGGAAGACGGACACGAACGCGCCGGCCGCGAGCGCGGCGTACAGCGCCATCCGCTTCAACGGTGTCGTCACGGTGCTCCCTCAGCTCAGGTCGTAGGTGGTGCGGCGGCCGAAGAACCTGACCTGCGCCAGCGTCACCAGGAGGATGACGGCGAACAGCAGCATCGACAGGGTCGAGGCGTAGCCGAAGTCGAACTCGCGGAACGCGGTGCCGAAGATCCGGAAGTTGATCACGTCGGTGCTGCCGCCCGGCCCGCCGTCGGTCATCACGAAGATGGTGTCGAACGCCTGGAAGGCGCCGATCAGGTTCGTCACGGTGACGAAGAACATCGTGGGGTTGAGCAGGGGCAGCGTGATCTTCCAGAACCGCTGGACGGGGGTGGCGCCGTCGGTGGAGGCCGCGTCGTACAGCTCCTTGGGGATGCCCTGGAGCCCGGCGAGGAAGAACAGCATGGTGTAGCCGGTGTGCTGCCAGACGTTGACCAGCGCGACGGCGGGCAGCGCCCAGGCGGGGTCGGACAGCCAGTCGGGGCCGGTGACGCCGACCAGGCCCAGGGCTCGGTTGAGCGCCCCGTCCCGCGGGTCGAAGATCCAGTCCCAGACGAGGCCCATGACGATCGGGGTGGCCATCCAGGGGATCACGAACAGGGACCGCAGGATCCGGACGCCCTTGATCCGCCGGTCGAGCATCAGGGCCAGCGCCAGGGCGAGGACCGTCTGCAGCGGGATGCACAGCAGGACGTACAGGATCGTGACCCAGAGCGAGTGCCACGCCTCGCCGTCGCCCGCCAGGCGCGTGTAGTTCTCCAGCCCGACGAAGACGGGCGCCGACAGCAGCTCCCACCGGAACAGGCTGAGGACGAACACGATGACGACGGGCAGCAGGAGGAAGGCGACGACGCCGAGCAGGCTGGGCCCGATGAACAGGTACGCGTACCAGTCGCCGAGCCGGCGCCGGCTCCTCACGACGGCTCCGTCCGGGTCGGCGTCAGCAGACGGCGGGTGGTCTCCAGCCCCCAGGCGTCCAGGGCGGCGATCGGGTCGCTGGAGCCGCGCAGCCCGCCGCTCCCCTCGACGTGCGCGGCCCACTCCTCGCGGGCCTCGACCTCGGGGCGGACGATGAGGCAGTCGGGGTCGTTCACCCACCACCGCGCGTGCAGGAACTCGCGGGCCGCGCCGGTCAGCCGCGCGCCGAGCTGCGACGGCTGGCTGATGTCGCCCGAGCGCGGGTGGAGCGTGGGGGCGATGTCCGGGCTGACGCGCATGACGTCGACCAGGCCGATGCTGGGCAGCATCGGCGCGCCGCAGCCGTGCAGCGTGGCGTCCGGTCCCGCGCCCTCGCGCACCAGCTCCAGGCCGCGCCGGTACGCGGCGACGGGGCCGAGGTCCTCGTGCCGCCGCCCCGGCAACGCCCCCGCGTACAGGTAGTCGAGCTTGAAGTGGGTGATGCCGAGCGCGGCGAAGGCGCGGAAGACGCCCACGAGGTGGGCGGCGGCGTCGGGGTGGGTCACGTCGAGGACGGCGAGGTCCTGGTCCCACATGTGACCGGCGTGGGCGCCGCCCACCATCCAGTCGGGGTGCTCCCGGTACAGGCGGCTCTGGTGGCCGGCCAGGAAGGGGGCGGTCCAGATGCCGGCCCGCCGGCCCGTCCCGGTGACGGCGCCGACGGCCCGCTCCAGCGACCCGAACCCGGGCCGGGGGTCGAGCCAGTCGCCGATGCCGGCCTCGTAGCCGTCGTCGACGAGGATCATGTCCGCCGTCAGCCCGTGGCGCTCCACCAGGCGGAGGTTGTCGAGGACGTCGGCCTCGGTGACCTTGTCCCAGTAGCCGTACCAGGTGCACCACATGGGCGGCACCGCGGGGAAGGCGCCGGGGGCGTGTCCCTCCGCCGTCGTGGCGGCCCAGTCGCGCAGGGCCGCGTCCAGGCCGGCGGCGCGCGTGTGCCGTACGGGGCCGTCGGCCGAGACGACGAGCCGCCCGCCCTCCGCGCGGGCCCGGATGGAGGGGACCTCCAGTGGGCCGAGGGCGGACCAGACCTCGACCGGCCCGTCTCCCGGGTCGATCGCCAGCAGTCCCTCGCCCTGGAACACGCCGTCCGGGACGGGCGTCTCCGGGCGGTAGCAGATCGTCTGGACGTTGCGGTCCGCCGGTCGCGGCGGGGTCTCGCCGAGCCGGTAGGAACCGGTGGGGCTCCACGACTGCCAGCCGTGCTCGAAGACCCGGCCCCGCTCCGGATCGCACCTGATCTCGCCGACCTCCGCGAACGGCATCGGACCCTCATCTCTCTCACACTTACGAAGGAGCGCTTCATTAGTAGCACCGCGCCTTCCGGAGGGTCAATGCCCGATATTGCACGATACGGCCGCCCGCTACGGGGAGCGTCTGGCCGGTGAACGCTGGCATAATGGCCAATTACAGAGGAGACCTACATTAGGAGCGGCGATGGCGAACGTCCGCGGCGGCGACCTGTCGCGGCTCAGGCAGCTCAACGCGCTGGCCGCGATCAGGGCCCTGCGCGAGGCCGGGCCGCTCACCCTGACCGCCCTGGCCGAGCGGACGGGCCTGTCGCGGCCGTCCACCAAGGAGGTCGTGGACGAACTGACCGGGCTGGGCTGGGTGGAGGAGGTGCCGCCGAGCCCCGGCACCATGGGCCGGCCCGCCCGCCGCTACCGCTTCCGCGCCGACTGCGGCCACCTCGTGGGGGTGGACATAGGCGGTCACAACATCCGCGCCGCGCTCTCCGACCTCGACGGCGAGGTCCTCGCCGAGACCCGCCAGCCCGTACGCCCCGACGACCCGCTGGAGGAGCGGCTGGCCGCGATCGAGCGCGCGGTGTCCGGCTGCCTGGCGCTCAGCGGCCGGGCCGCGTCCGACCTGTGGCTGGTGGCGGCCGGCACCACGGGCGTCGTCTCCCCCGAGGGCCGTGTGCAGTTCTCGGCCGCGATCCCCGCCTGGCGGGGCCTCGACCTGGCGGGCGAGCTGGCGCGCATGTTCCCGTGCGAGGTGCTGGTGGAGAACGACAGCCGCCTCGCCGCCCTCGCCGAGGCCCGCCGCGGCGCCGCCCGGGGGGCACGCGACGTGGTGTTCCTGCACGTGGGACGGCGCATGGGCACCGGACTCATCATCGACGGCAAGGTCCACCGGGGGTTCGGCGCGGCGGCCGGCGAGATCGTCATGCTGCCGGAGGCCCGCTGGTACGACGCGCCCGACCACCTCAACACCTGCGCGGTCGTCCCGCCCGGCACGCCCGAGGAGGACGCGGCCGGCTACACGCTGGCGGCGGCCCGCGACGGCGACCCGGCGGCCCTCGCGGCGGTCGGCCGGTACGTGGACGACCTGGCCGTCGGGACGGCCGCCATGGTGCTGCTGCTCGACCCGCAGGTCGTGGTGCTCGGCGGCGGCTTCTCCCGCTCGGCCGACGTGCTGCTCGGTCCGCTGCGCGAGCGGCTGGAGCGGGCGTGCGTGCGCATGCCCGAGGTGCGGGCGTCGGCGCTGGGCGACGAGTGCGTGGTGACGGGAGCCATCGACTACGCGGTGGACCACCTCGACCGTCACCTGTTCACGCCGGACGCCGGCCCCTCGCTCCCCCTCCCCCAGCCGGCCGGCCGCTGACCCGCATCCCGCTTCGCCCCTCCCTCACCGTGATCGTCCACCGCGTCCGATACGGTCGAAGGGCACCGGATCGGAACGGATCAGGCCGCACGACCGCCACCGCGCGGCACCGGCGGCAGCAGGAGGTCGCCGTCATGGCCGACGCCATCACCGTGAGCGTTCTCGGCACCGGGATCATGGGAGCCGCCATGGCCCGCAACATCGCCCGGGCGGGCCACCGGGTCCGCGTCTGGAACCGGACGCGCGCCAAGGCCGAGCCCCTGGCCGCCGAGGGCGCCCACGTCGCCTGCACTCCCGCCGAGGCGGTGGAGGGCGCCGACGTCGTCCTCACCATCCTGTACGACGGCCCGGCCACGCTCGACGCGATGCGCCAGGCGGCGCCGTCCCTGCGTCCCGGCGTGGCGTGGGCGCAGTCGACGACCGCCGGGGTCGAGGCCGTCGGCGAACTGGCCGACTTCGCCCGCCGGCACGGACTGGCGTTCTTCGACGCCCCGGTGCTCGGCACCAGGCAGCCGGCCGAGGCCGGGCAGCTCGTCGTCCTGGCGGCGGGCCCCGCCGAGGCGCGCGACCAGGTGAAGCCCGTCTTCGACGCCGTCGGGAGTCGTACGGTATGGACCGGCGAGGACGGCGCGCAGGCGAGCGCGACGCGCCTCAAGCTGGTCGTCAACAGCTGGGTCCTCGCCGCCACCCACGGCACGGCCGAGGCGCTGGCCCTCGCCAAGGCCCTGGGGGTGGACCCGCAGGGCCTGCTCGACGCCGTCGAGGGCGGCCCGCTCGACATGGGATACCTGCGCGCCAAGTCCGCGCTCATCCTGAACGGCGACCTGACCTCGCCCAGCTTCGCCGTCTCCACGGCGGAGAAGGACGCCCGGCTGATCGTCCAGGCCGGGGAGGGGGCCGGGGTCCGGCTGGACGTTGCCGCGGCGGGCGCCGAGCGCTTCCGCCGGGCCGCCGCCCAGGGCCACGGGGGCGACGACATGGCCGCCTCCTACTACGCCAGCTTCGACGACGACGCCTCGGCCCGCTGACCCGGTCGCGGAGAGCCGTCCTCTCGCCGGGGCCGTCTTGTCGCCGGAGGTCGGTCCGCCGACGCGGGACGGCGTCGGGGACCGGTCAGGGCATCCTGCCCCAGTCCGGCGCATACAGACTCTCCCTGCCACTCGCTCGATCTCCGTGCGCAGAAGAGAAGACCAGAGGCCAGCCCGAAACCCAGAACGCCCGTCATGGGCGACACGCGGATGGCATGCTGTACCCAAAGCGATCATGAGGAGATCAGCGATGACGCACGCTCCCGGCACGCAGCCCGCATTCCAGCGCATCCCGCTGAGCACGGAGGAGAAGGTCCGAGCCGAGGCGAACTTCGTGCCCCTCGTCGCCGAGCACCTCACGACCGGCGGCCGGTTCAGGGTGAGCGCCGACACGCCGGAGATGGTGGAGGTGTTCCAGGGCGTGGCCCGCAGAGTGGGCGACATGCTCGGCCGTCCCGTGGTCAGCTACGCCAACGGCCGCTACATCGTGATCACCTTCAGCGAGGAGGGGACTCCCTCCCTCACCGACTGAGGCATTTCGCGCGGGCACCGGCCTCGCGATACGTGTTCACCCGGCCTGGAGGGCCCATGTCCCGCCGTTGCAGGCGGGCGGGCCGAAGGTGAAACGCCGCCCACCGGCCGTCTCGGTCACGATCATGTCTTCGGCTCGGTTGCGCAGGCAGCCTCCGGTCGCGACCGGAATCCGGACCGATCCCCCAGGCGACACCTGCCGACTGGAGATCGTGTCGCCGGGCCATTTCACCGACACGGTTTCACCCGTGCGGTTCTCGAGTTCCACCCACCGGCTGACGCGTGGCTGGCAGGCGATGAGGGCGAGGATCAACACCGCGAGTGTCGCTGACGAGATGATGCTTCTCACGAGTGCCCTTGGTCGGCGGGCCGCATGTCCCCAGAGAAGCACGTGATCCGCAGGGCGTCATCGATGCCGTCAAGCAGCAGCTTCACTGCGGCGCCTGCCTCGAAGCGGGTCAGCACGACGTCAGCGCCGATGCCGGCACCATCCACTGACCGACCAGGAACGACAAGAAGCCCCAGACTCCCGACGCATGCCGTGAGCTGGGGCTTCGACTCCTGCTTGACCAGGTCGGACCTGATCTGCCGTGGAGCGTGGTGGACGATACTGGGATTGAACCAGTGACCTCTTCCGTGTCAGGGAAGCGCTCTCCCGCTGAGCTAATCGTCCTTGGAGGTGGAGACGGGATTTGAACCCGTGTGGACGGCTTTGCAGGCCGCTGCCTCGCCTCTCGGCCACTCCACCGAGGCCAACTCCGAGCGGAAGACGGGATTCGAACCCGCGACCCTCACCTTGGCAAGGTGATGCTCTACCACTGAGCCACTTCCGCGTTGCCCGACTACTCTAGCGGGTTTTCCGACCGGATGCTCACTCCACGCGCGCCCGGAGCGCCGCCGCGGTGCCGAGGGGGCTACTTGCGGAGCTGGCGGGCCACGCTGCGCTCCGTCGCCGGGAGGCTGAGGAAGATCTCCAGGATGCGGGTGAGCCGGTGGACCTCGATGCGGTGGAAGGCCGGTCCGTCGGAGCGGGCCAGCAGCAGCGTGAGCGCGAGCGGCGGCAGCGGGGCGTGGATGACGTGCAGGTCGCCGTCGAGCGTGGCCGCCGTGGGGCGGGGTGGCACAGTCTCCGGCAGCGGCACCTTCTGCGGCGCCCGCCAGCTCGCGTAGAGGACGCCGTGCTCGGCGGCCGTGGCCGCCCAGTCGGCGCTGAACAGCACGGGCAGCGAGTCGACGAGGGTGGTCAGCGCCCGGTCGCCGGCCGTGGTGATGTACTTGAGGATCTCCAGCTCGGGATAGGTGCCGGGCGCCTCGCGGGTGGTCCAGACGCCCTCGACCGCGACGCCTTCGATGCCTTCCAGGCTCTTGCGCAGGGCGTCCTTCGGGGTGCCCTCGGGGCAGAACACGGTGATGTCGTCGACCGCCTGCCCCGCTCCCCTGTCGAGGACGGTGACCTGGGTGATGTCGGCCCCCGCCACTCCGAGGACCCGGGTGACCTCGGCCAGCGACCCCGGGCGGTCAGGCAGCGCGATGCGGACGCGGAGCAGCATCCATCCCCTCCCCTGCGAAGATGCCGTTCCCAGCCTATCGGCGAATACCGGTCATGGTCTGACCTGCGCTACAAATGTCCAGGTGAAGATTGGGGCGATAGGGGTGTGGCCACCGGTCGTGCTGGCGCCGATGGCGGGCATCACGAACGCGCCGTTCCGGGTGCTCTGCCGCGAGCAGGGCGGCGGGCTGTTCGTGTGCGAGATGATCACCACGCGGGCGCTGGTCGAGCGCAACCCCAAGACGCTGCGGATGATCCGGTTCGCGGACTCGGAGTCGCCGCGCAGCCTCCAGTTGTACGGGGTGGACCCCGACACGGTCGGCCGGGCGGTCAAGATGATCGCCGAGGAGGACCTGGCCGACCACATCGACCTGAACTTCGGCTGCCCCGTGCCCAAGGTGACCCGGCGCGGCGGCGGGTCGGCTCTGCCGTACAAGCGGCATCTGCTGCGGCGCATCCTGCGCGAGGCCGTCGCGAACGCGGGGCCCCTGCCGGTGACGATGAAGATGCGCAAGGGCATCGACGACGACCATCTGACCTACCTCGACGCGGGCCGCATCGCGGCCGAGGAGGGCGTCGCGGCGATCGCGCTGCACGCCCGCACGGCCAAGCAGCACTACGGCGGCGTGGCCGACTGGCCGGCGATCGCCCGGCTGAAGGAGGCCGTGCCGGAGATCCCGGTGCTCGGCAACGGCGACATCTGGTCCGCCGACGACGCGCTGCGCATGATGGCCGAGACCGGTTGCGACGGCGTGGTCGTGGGGCGCGGATGCCTGGGACGGCCGTGGCTGTTCCGCGACCTGGCGAACGCGTTCGACGGGAGCGCCGAACGGGCCCGGCCCACCCTCGGCGAGGTGGCCGCGATGATGGCCCGCCACGCCGAGGGGCTGGTGGAGTGCTTCGACCTGGAGCGGTACGCGGTGGCCGACTTCCGCAAGCACGTCGGCTGGTATCTCAAGGGCTTCACGGTCGGCGGCGAGCTGCGGCGGGCCCTGGCCTCGGCCGAGTCGCTCGACCAGCTCCGGGAAGGGCTCGCCAGGCTCGACCACGACCAGCCGTGGCCGCCGAACACCGACACGCCGCGCGGCAAGTCCGGCGAGCGGGGCAAGGTGCAGCTTCCGGAGGGCTGGCTGGACGACCCGTGGGACGGCGTCGTGCCCGACGACGCGGAGTCCGACACCTCCGGCGGCTGACCGGGCTGCCCGCGGCCCCGGGACCCCGGCACCCCGGGACCCCGGACCACTCCGTGGATTCAGTGGGGGCCCGTCGTGTCCGTGCCGCACGGGCCGCCGCCGACGGCGGGCTCCAGCGCGACGGGCTCGCCGGACATGGTCAGCGTCGGGTAGTGGACGGATATCCGCTCCGCGGAGCGGCCCACGTAGTGGCAGATGAAGCTGCGCCTGAAGCGGTCGGCCGTGGTGTTGGGCCCCGACCCGTGGACCAGGCTGCCGTTGAAGAAGAGCACGTCGCCGGGTTCCATGTCCACCGGTACGGCTTCGAGGCCGGGAGGCGGCGGGACGTACTCCCGGGTGAAGGACACGTCCAGATCGGCCTCTTCCGGGCAGAACAGGTCCATCTTGTGCGTGCCGGGCACCACCTCCAGGCCACCGTTCGCCCGGTCGATGCGGTCGAGCGCGATCCAGGCGGCCACGCAGGTGCCCGGCTCCACCTGGAGATAGAAGTTGTCCTGGTGCAGCGCCTGCCCGCGCGCGCCGGGCGGCTTGAAGTAGAACATGCTCTGGGCTGCTATCGGCTCCTCCCCGAGCAGCTCACGCAGGATCTCCGCGATGCGCGGGTCGAGGAGGTGGCGCAGCGCCAGGTCGTTCACCTGGTGGGGGTGCATGACGCGCGGATAGTCGCGCAGGATGTCGTACGGCTGGCCGGGCTCCTGCGGCCTGGGCTGGAAATGCCCCGGTACGGGGCCTGCGGCGTGCAGGTCCATGAACGCGTCCCGCAGCTCGGCGGCCTCGGAAGGGGTGAGGAGGCCGGGCACGACGGCGTACCCCTGGTCATGGAAGGCGTTGAGCGTCATGCTTCTCACGCTAGGAAGCCAGGCCGTCGAAGGGTATGCCCGTGACCGCTGACGACATGTCCGTTCCTGCCGCGGAGCTGATCATCGTGGGGCACTTCGACCGGTCGCCTGGGTACGTCACGCGCCGGCCGGGCGGATCGCCGAGCTGGCTGGTGATGTGGACCCAGGCGGGGGCGGGGCTGGTGGAGCAGGGCGGCGCGTCGTTCACGGCCGGGCCGGGCGATCTGGTGGTGCTGGCGGCGGGCGCGGCGCAGCACTACCGGGTGGCGCCGGGGGCGAAGCGGTGGCGGTTCTGGTGGGCGCACTTCCAGCCGCGCCCGTCGTGGCCGGGGTGGCTGGGGGCGTACGCGCGGGCGGCGGGCTGCCACCTGGTGCCGGGGGTGCCGGTCGCCTTGCACGAACGGCTCGACCAGGCGTTCCGCCGGGCGCTGCGGGACGCCCGCTGGCTGCCCCCCGCCGACCCCACGCCTCAGGACCACGCCGACCTGGCAGCAGGCCGGGACGGCCAGGATGCAGGCCGGGACGGCCAGGATGCGGGCCGCGCCGGAACCGGGTCGCCGACGGGGCGGAGCACAGCCGATCCCGCGGCCGTGGGCGCCCCGGGAAACCCGATGGGCCGGGACGCGAGCGAGGCCCTGATGGGGACGGCGGTTGCACGAGAGGCGAGCGGGGCCGTGGCGGGGACGGCGGTGGCGCGGGAGCTGGTGCTCGGCGCGATCGAGGAGGTGCTGGTGCTGGCCACCGCCTCTGCCCGCCGCCCGGGCGATGGCGGTGGTGGCGGTGGTGGAGGTGGAGGTGGTGGTGGGCGAGGCGGCGACCCCCGGGTTCGCCGCGCCCTCGCGCTGATCGCGGCCGAGCCGGGCGCCCCCCACTCGGTCGCCTCGCTGGCGCGCGCCGTCGCCCTGTCGCCGTCCCGTTTCGCGCACCTCTTCACGTCCGAGACGGGCGCGCCGCCGATACGGGCCGTCCGCCAGGCGCGGGTACGGCACGCGGCCCGCCTCCTCGAGGCCACGGACATGGACGTCGGCCAGGTCGCGGCCGCCTCCGGCTTCGTCAGCCCGTTCCACTTCAGCAGGGCGTTCAGGCAGGAGTACGGTCTGCCGCCCCGCGCGTACCGGCGGTCCCGCCAGGAAGCGGGACGGGCGGGCCCCTGACGCGGTGGCCGATTTGTGATCACGATCTGGAACGATCTCACGCATGAAAACCGTGATCACCACCGTGGTGGCCGGCGGAGCCCTGCTGGTGAGCGCCGCCCCCGCGCAGGCCGCCCCGGCCGGCGCCACGTCCGCCGGGGGCGTCCCCGGCGCCGCCCACGCCGTCCCGGCCGAGGTCGCCCCCAAGGATCCGCTCCGCGCCCTGAAGGCCCGCCTGGTCCCCGGCCACGGCGTCCGCTTCACCGAAGCCACCTCACTGAAGGCCGACGGCGTCACCGCCCCCCTCCTCAAGCGCACCGGCACGTTCCAGTTCTCCAAGAAGGGGATCGCGGCGTCGGACATCACCGCGAAGTGGGGCACCGCGACCGGCCGCGCGGACGAGAAGCCCGAGCGGGTCATCAGCATCGGGAAGGTCAGCTATGAATCCAGCGACATGTGGAAGGACAAGATGCCGCCGGGCAAGACGTGGTACCGCTCCGGCGGCCTGCCCGGAGGCGGCAGCGGCTTCTACGGGCAGGTGATCAACCCGGCGGAGCCCGGGACGCTCGCCGCGCTCCTCAAGAAGGGCAAGCGGTCCGGCAGCACGCTCAAGGGCACGATCACCTTCAAGGAGCTCGCCAAGGTGTCGCCGTGGTTCGACGCGTCCGTTCCGATCCGGTCCGACAACGCGGCGAAGGTGTCCTACACCGTCACGTTCGCCGGTTCGGGGCTCGCCACCAAGGTGACCAGCTCGTACGCGGCGAACGCGGTGTTCGACACCTCGGCGCTGGACGGCAAGACCATCACCAGCGAGACCCGCTACACCGGCTGGGGCCGCAAGGTGTCCATCAAGGCGCCGGCCCCGGACACCGTCACCGCCAAGGTCTCGGACTGAGCTTTCCCGACACGCCGGACGCCGAAGACACCTGCTCAACGGCCCCCGCCGGACGCCGGAGACGCCCGATCAGCGAACCCCGCGCGGTCGGAACTGGATGCTGATGCGCGGCCCCGTGGGCCGGGTGGTCTTCGGCACGGCGTGCTCCCAGGTGCGCTGACAGCTCCCGCCCATGACGATGAGGTCGCCGTGGCCCAGGTCGTGGCGGATGGAGTGGCCGCCGCCGCGCGGGCGCAGCAGCAGGGGCCGCGGGGTGCCGACCGAGATGATCGCGACCATGGTGTCCTCGGTGCTGCCCCGGCCGATCGTGTCGCCGTGCCAGGCCACACTGTCGCGGCCGTCGCGGTAGTAGCAGAGCCCGGCCGTGCGGAACGGCTCGCCCAACTCCTCCTCGTAGTGGGCGTTGAGCGCGCGCAGCGCGTCGTCGAGCACCGGGTCGGGCAGCGGCTCGCCCTCCTCGTAGAACTTCAGCAGGCGCGGCACGTCCACCACCTTGTCGTACATCCACCGCCGCTCGCCCTTCCACGGCACGCGCTCCGCGAGCCGCTCGAACAGCGCGTCAGCCCCCGACAGCCAGCCCGGGCGCACGTCGATCCACGCGCCGTGCTCGAGCCGTGTGCGGCGCACCGTGGAGCCGAGCGGACCGACGGCGATGTCCTCGTCCAGCCCCAGCAGGGACGCCTGGAAAACACCCCTCATACCGCCGAGTGTATGCCAGCCTTCAAACACCCTTTCGACTAACCCCCGCCACCTGCCCCTTTCCACCGTTCCCGCCCCCGTGCGGGCGTGACGCGGCAAACCGCGCTCCAGCCGGTCTGCTCGTTTCGCCCGCCGTACGAGCGTGACGCGGCACCCGTGCCCGGCCGGTCCGTACGGCACGCAGCCCGCGCGGAACGGCCGAGCGCCCACCGGATGCCCGGGTGTCCCGCCAGTATCCGGCACCGGCCCCTGACCTGCCCAGTACCGCGGGCCGCGCGATTCTCGACGGCGCCCGGGTTCCACCGCCGCGCGATCACCATGTAACGTCTCCTCCGTGATATCCCGTTACATGTTCGGCGCGATCACCGCCCGCACCGGGGACGAGATGTCCGGTCCCGCCCTGCTGGTGGCCGGGCTCGCCCTCACCGGGTCGCCCGTGGTGGCGTCCTGGCTGCTGGCCGGGCTGACCGCGTCGGCCGCGATCGGCGGCCCGTTGCTCGGGGTGCTGCTCGACCGCGCCTTACACCCGGGCCGGATGCTCGCCGGCTGCCTGCTGGGCTACACCGCGGGCCTGCTGGTCGTGCTGCTCGGCCTGGGCCACGTACCCGACGCCGCGCTGATCGCCGTGGCGGTGCTGGCGGGCCTGCTCGGGCCCGCGCTCACCGGCGGCTGGACCGCCCAGCTTCCCCTCCTGGTCCCGGCCGGACGCCTGGAGCGGGCCAGCGCGCTCGACGCGATCAGCTACAACGCCGCGGGACTCGCCGGGCCGGCCGCGGTGGCGGGGGTCGCGGCGGCGTGGGGCGGGGAGAGCGCCATGGTGATGTCACTGGCACTCCTGGTCGCGGCGGTCCCCATCGCGTACCGGCTCCCCGTGAGGGCGGGCCGCGGGCCAGGCGCAGACCGGGCAGGAGCCGAGTACCGCCCGGACCAGGCGCGACCCGAGGACGACATGGACCAAGTACGGCCCAAGGGCGACACGGACCCAGTGCAAGGCGAGGGCGACACGGACCGAGCGCGACCCGAAGCCGGCACGAACCCAGCGCAACGCGAGGGCGACACGGACCGAGCGCGGCCGGAGGGCGCCGCAGGCCGCACACGTCGTGTGGGGCGAGAGGGCGGGAAGGGGATCTGGCGGGAGCTGGCCGCCGGGTTCACGGCGATCGCCCGGAACGCGCCTCTCCGCAGGGCGACCGTGACCTCGATGGTCTCCTACGCGGGCGTCCCCATGTTCGTCGTCGGGGCGCCGCTGCTCGGTGCGGCGCTGGCGGGCGCGGCCGCGTACGGGGCGCTGCTGCTGGCCGTGACCGCCGGCGCCGCGCTCGCCGCCAACGCAGCCAACGCCGTGCTGGCCCGGCGGCGCGCCATCTGGCCCTCCCCGGACACGATCCTGGTGGCCGCGACGCTGCTCCTCGGCGCGGCGCTGGCGCTCGCGGCCGTCGCGCCGCACCTCGCGCCGGAGCGGCCCGCGCCGTTCACGGCGGCGTTCGGGGTGGCGGTGCTCGCCGCCGTACTCGCGGGCGTGGCGGAGGGGCCGCAGCTCACGGCCCTGCTGGCGGTACACATGCGGTAGAGCCGCTCGCTGCCGATCTTGCGGGCGGCCATGATGGTCGCGACGTTGCTGGACTGCGCCATGGCCTCGCGGAACGTCATCGACT
>NZ_JBFAIA010000153.1:0-19258 GCF_040654455.1 Nonomuraea sp. NPDC050691 | reverse complement strand
CGGCCCAGTCCTCGATCCCGCCGGCGTACAGGCGCACGTTCCGGTACCCGAGCCGCTCCAGCTCGGCGACGAGGGCGGGTCCGCGTTCGCAGGCGCGCCGACGCGGCCGAGCAGCCGCGCCCTCGCCTGGTCGGGGTCGGTCACGCCGAGGAGGTCGACCCAGGTGATGGTGGACAGCAGACCCTCCAGATGGACGTCCTCCAGCCGGATCGTCACCAGCTTGCGCGACGGGTCGTCGGGGTCGGCGCGCAGCGCGGCCTGCCACTCCAGGCGCCCGTAGCGGGAGGTGAGGTAGTTGCGCGACAGCACGGCGACGACGAGGTGCGCCTCGCTGACGCCGCGGTCCATGAAGTCGATGAAGTTCGTGCCGGGGACGAAGTCCCACGCCTGGATCATGGTCTTGTACCCGGCGGCTTCGAGCTCCCACGCGATCCAGGTCGCCCAGGCCGTGTCGGCGGGGGAGTAGCTGACGAAGATCTCGGTCGGCCTGCCGTCGCGTGACATCTGCTCAGTATCCCCCGCGGCGTCGGCGTTTTGGAGGCGATGTGCGATCATCGTCGGGTGTGGCGGCGTCTCGGCGTGCTCGACTGGATCAGGATCGGCCTGCTGGTGCTCGGCGTGCTGTTCGTGGCGACCGGGCTGCTGCCGCTGCGCGAGGCGGCCGAGAGCATGGACGACATCGGGCCTCTGCTGGTGTTCCTGGTGGGGATCATCGTGCTGGCCGAGCTCACCAAGGAGGCCCAGGTCTTCGACGTCATCGCGGCGCGGATGGCGGTGCTCGGCCGCGGTAACTATGCCGCCCTTTTCGTGCTCTGCACGGCTTTCGCGTCTTTTATCACGATATTTTTGAATCTCGATACGACTGCGGTGTTGCTCACCCCGGTCATGCTGGCCCTGGCCCCCAAGGCGCGCATCGCCCCGCTGCCCCTGGCCATGACCACCATCTGGCTGGCCAACACCGCGAGCCTGCTGCTGCCGGTCTCCAACCTCACCAACCTCCTCGGCATGCAGAAGATCGGCCTGAACGCCCAGGAGTTCGCCGCCCGCATGTGGGCGCCGCAGATCGCCTCCATCGCCGTGACCATGGTGTTCCTGTGGGTGTTCTACTGGCGCCGCGGGCAGCGTCGCGACCTGCGCTACACGCCGCCGATCCTGGAGCCCGTCGGCGACCGGGTGCTGTTCGCCGCCGCCTCGGTGGCCTGCGTGCTGTTCATCGTCGCGCTCCTGCTCAAGGTCGAGGTGGGCGTCGCCGCCCCCGCCGCGGCGCTGATCGTCGTGGCCGCCTACGCCGTGCGCGACCGCAAGCGGCTCACCTGGAGCCTGATCCCCTGGCAGCTGCTCATCTTCGTGACCGGCCTGTTCCTCGTGGTGCCCACCCTCAGCCGGTACGGCCTGGCCGACCTCATGAGCCGGCTGCTGGGCGACGGCCACGACCCGTACCGCACGGCCGCCGTCGGCGGCGGGCTGGCCAACACGATCAACAACCTGCCCGCCTACAAGGCCGTCGAGCAGGTCATCCCCTCCGGTGACCGGGGGCAGCTCCTCGCCCTGCTCATCGGCACCAACGTGGCCCCCGTCATCACGCCGTGGGCCTCGCTGGCCACGCTGCTGTGGTTCGAGTCGTGCCGCCGCCACGACGTGCCCGTGCCGATGCGCCGCTTCCTGGCGACCGGCGCCGGCCTCGCCGTGGTCGGCCTGCTCGCCACGGTCTGGGCGCTCGTCGTCACGTCCTGACCACCGGTCAAGATCCGCGACAATTGCGGGATGACGCAAACCAGGTGTTTCGGTCTGGTCCTTGCTGGAATGCTCGCGGTCGCCGGACTGTCCGGCTGCGGCGATGCGACCTCCGCCAGCGGCGCCCGGGAGACGACGCCCCCGCCCGCGTCCTCCTCCGGCGGCGGGCCGGTCACGCGGGCCGAGGGGGAGAAGGCCGTCCGGACCGTCAAGCTGGAGGTCCTGGGCAGGGGCAGGGCCGTCCAGCCGATCATGTACGTCGCCGAGTCCGACGGCAGCGAGACCGGCGGCATGACGCTGCCCTGGTCGAAGACCGTGAAGCTGGAGCTGACCCCGGCCGAGCAGAAGGTCGGCAGGCTGGTGTCCGTGGTGGCCGGCGGCGTGCAGACCTCCGGCGGTCAGATCGCCGAGGGCTCCTGCAGCATCAGCGTCGACGGCAAGAGGGTCGTCTCCGCCAAGGGCCTGTGCGAGTACAAGGTCAGGTAGGACGAGCCCGGGAGCTCAGCGGACCAGGTCGAGGAGGGCGGGCAGGGCGCGCGGATGGGCGGCGACGAAGCTGCGATCCTCCGGCGCGCCGTCGAAGCCCTCCTCGAACGGTCCGCCGTCCAGGGCCCTGATCTCGATGCCCGCCTCCCGCGCGATGAGCGCGCCGGCCGGCAGGTCCACCGCCTCGGCCCGGTAGCCGACGAAGCCGTCGATGTCGCCCCTGGCCAGCATCGCCCACTGCAGCAGCGGCGCCCAGAGCTGCAGCAGCCGGCGGGCGTGCCCCTCCAGCCGCGCCTTCAGCTCCCGCGCCGCGGCGTCGCCGCGCGAGACGGTGTAGCCCTGCGTCCAGGCCAGCAGCGGCCCGTGCGGCGACGGCTGGTACGGCGGGGCCAGCCGCGCCCCCGAGGAGGCGAGCGCGCCGTCACCCCGGACCGCCGACCACGTCTGCTCCGCCACCGGGTCGTGGACCACGCCCACCACCGGCCGCGCCTCCCGGCACAGGGCCAGCCCGACCACGTAGGCCGGCAGGCCGATCGCCACGTTGTTGGTGCCGTCGAGCGGGTCGACGAGCCACGTCCACTCCCCGTCGCGCGCCCCCAGCAGCCCCGACTCCTCGGAGATCACCGTGTGCGACGGGAACGCGGTCATGAGGCGCTCCAGCAGCAGCTTCTCGGAGGCGAGGTCGAGGTCGGTCACCACGTCACCGGAGCGGCCCTTGGCGCGGACCCCCAGCGCGCCGCCCGCGCCCGTCCGGATGAGCCGTCCCGCGGCCTCGGCGGCCTCGACGGCGACCGCGCGAGCGTGCTGTAGGTCCATCGGCACCCCTCAGGTCAGGTGGGCGGCTATCAGGCTGACGGCGCGGGCCGTCTCCTCGGGGTCGAGCGGTTGTCTGGCGACGTGGTGGCCGCGGCCGGCGAGCGGGCCGAGCGACAGGTCGCGGCTGCCCGGCCGGCCCCGGCCCAGGGCGACCGTGGCCGCCTCCCCGCCCTCGGGCACCACGCTGCTGTGGAAGAGACCGGCGCGCAGCGTGTAGCTGTCGCCGGGGCCGAACGCCTCGACCAGGCCCGTGGCGTGGCGCACGGTGCGGCCGGTGGGGCTGATGCGGTCGCCGCGGGCGTCGCTGACCACCTCGAACACCCGGTGCGTGGCGTCCGGGCCGGCGTCGGTCACGTTCACGTGGACGTTGCGGATCTGCCCGTACAGGACGTGGCTGAACAGGTCCCAGCTGTGGCAGTGGATCTGCGAGGTGGTGCTCTCGGCGTGGGCCAGCGCCCCGGACCACAGGTGGACGCACACGCCGTCGCCGCCCTCGCGCTCCAGAGGCAGGCAGACGAAGCCGAGCGGGTGGCGCACCGCTCGCACCTCGCCGGACAGCGCCCGCAACGTCCACTCCCTGGCCCGGCCCCCGACCAGCGCCTTGTAGACGTCGTCGTGGCTCACGCCGCGCTCACCCCGCGTACGGGTTGAGGGCGCGCAGCGCCTTGCGGGCGATGTCCACCACGTCGTGCTCGTTGTACGAGCGGGGCAGCGGCACCCCGATCTGCTCGAACAGGTCCTGGACCTCCTCGACCGTCGGCTCGTCGCTGAGCGGCACCTTCTTGTACTTCTCCAGCGGCACCCGGCGCGCCTGCTCGAAGCTGAGCCGCAGCTCGGTGTCGCAGTTCTCGTAGAAGAAGGTGCCGGCCAGGGCGGTCATCGCCCGGTTGGGGTCCTCGACCGTCATGATGAGGCGGGTCGCCGACAGGTCCCAGCGGAACGTCGTCATCGTGGCCGACAGCCCCACCCCGATGTCGAGCAGGCCGTAGCGCTGACGGTGCCAGAACGCGGCCAGGATCGTCGCGTACGACTCCTTCCTGACCCGGTCGGTCGTCCACGTCTCGCCCGTGCCGTCGGGCGCGTCGGACAGCGACCGCCGGTAGTGGGCGTACGTCTCGCACACCTCGGCGTTCGTCGGGTCGACGATCTCGATCCGCACCGTGAGGTGCCGCTTGACCCGGCGGGCCGCGGCGACGCACTCGGGCAGGGTGACGGCCCGCAGGTAGGTGCCGGTGCCGCCCCTGAAGCTCCACCGGGTGGTGTCCTTGCGCGCCTCGGCGTGGGCCTGCGCGATCTCCTGGCGGCTGCCCAGCACCCGGACGAGCTGGAGCGCGTCCAGCGCCTTGCGGGTGCCGGCGACCAGGCCGTCGATCTCGTCCAGGCGGGCAAGCCGCACGGGCAGGTCGGCGAGCGCTCCGGAGGTGATCGTCTCCTCGACGGGCGCCTGCCGGGCGCGGTCGCGCAGCAGCGCGGTGGCCACGAGCGCGAGGATCACCAGGGTGGCGGCGCTGACGAGCTGCTGCTGCACCTTGTCGCCCTTGGGGGGGGCGCCGAACATGTCGTCGGGCAGGATGCCGAGCACGCCGACGACGACGGCGAGGATCAACGCGATCGCGCCGTCGGCGTTCTGGGCCGCCCATGGCGCGACCCGGCTCCACACCGACCTGAACCGTGACATCGCTGGCCCCGCATCCGACGATCGTTCAGTCCCCGAGCGCCATGGTAACGATCGCCCCAAGAGCTTGCCACCGCGCGGGAGACACCCTCGCCGCACGCCGGAGGGAGGAGGCCGTTGCCCCCCTCCCTCCGGAGGGGGCGTCAGAACCAGCCGCGGTGCCGTGCCATCTGCTCCAGGCCGTGCTGCAGGGCCGTGTCGGCCGC
This sequence comes from Nonomuraea sp. NPDC050691, assembly GCF_040654455.1. Lineage (NCBI taxonomy): Bacteria > Bacillati > Actinomycetota > Actinomycetes > Streptosporangiales > Streptosporangiaceae > Nonomuraea > Nonomuraea sp. NPDC050691. Next base: position 14,341 of record NZ_JBFAIA010000153.1, on the reverse strand, counting down.
TCCGGCGCCGGCGTCGTAGCGGACCGTGAAGCGGTTGTAGGCGTCGTGGCTGGAGGTGAGGAACCCGCCCCGCTTGTCGGCCTCCAGGATGACGTCCATCTGCCGCGGCCCCGCGATGAAGGTCAGCTCCAGCTCGTTGAAGTAGCGCCGCCACTGCCCGCCGGCGTGGTACTCGATCTCCTGGAAGAACGGCATCGTCGAGCCGTACAGCGTGCCCCGCTCCAGGTCGGCCTTCTTGAAGTGGAAGCCCATCCGGTCGAGGGCGCCCAGCAGGTGCTCCTGCGCCGGCAGCGGGTCCACGAACAGCGGGTCGAGGTCGCCCTTGTCCAGCGCGCCGGCCAGCGCCAGCTCGGTCTGCACGCCGAGCCGCATGCCGTGCAGCGGGTGCCCGCCGACGGAGCTGATCGGCGTCTCCCACGGGACCTGGATCTCGAACGGCTGGCTGTGCTGCGCCCCCGCGGCGAGCTGGAAGCCTCCCGCGACCTGCTGGCGCAGGAAGCTGTAGGTGGTCTTGTACTCGTTGTCGCCGCTCTCCACCTCGACCACGGCGGTCAGGTCCAGGTGGATGCCCTCGACCTTGTAGTCGGAGCCGCCGCCCCGGAAGTTCACGACGCCGCGCAGCGGGTCACCCGGGCGGACGGTGGTGCCGGACAGCACCGTGTCGACCTCGACGCCCGCGCCGAACGCGGCCATCAGCTTGCGGAACACCATGGGGTTCTCTCCTATGCGGTTCGATATCTGATCGGGTCAGCGCTGGGCGGGCGGCGCGGAGCCGTTGGGGGACGCCTGGCCCGACAGCCGGGGGAGGAACTGGGCCAGCAGCATCGTGGACAGGGCCGAGGAGTCGCCCGAGCCCTGCTGCGTGCGGACCACCAGCGGCTGCGGGGCGCTCTCGGCGAGCTTGGCGCCCACGTCGAGGCGGCGGCGGGCCAGCTCGTACTGGAGCACGGCCCGGTTGTCGCGGTAGGACTCGGCGAGCCGGCGCAGCGCCTTGGCCTCGTTCTCGGCGGCGGTCAGCTCGGCCCGGCCGCGCGCCTCGATCTCCCAGCGCACCCGCTGCGCCTCGGTCTCCTGCTCCTCCAGCATGCGCGCCACGTCCTTGCGCGCCGTGTTGTGGGCGGCCTTGACCTCGACCACGCGGGCGTCGCGGGTCTTCTTGGAACGCTCGATCTCCATGAGCAGCGTGTCGATGCGGCGCTTGCGGGTCAGCTCCCACTCGCGCTCGTAGGCCGACAGCTCCTTGGCCACCTTCTCGCGGGTGGCCAGATGCTGCTGGTACTGGTCGGGGAGCTGCACGTCGGGGATGTTCGAGCCGGTGACGCGCACGCCGTAGCGGCCGAGCTGGCGGTTGAGCGCGTCCTGCATGTCGCCCACGTCGGAGCCGCGCAGGTCGTAGGCGTGCTCGGTGTGGACGCGGCGGCTGCGCTGGCGGATGGCGTCCTGCACGGCGCTGGCCAGCACCAGGTCGAAGTTGCCCGCGCCGATGGTGCGCACGAACGCGACCGGGTCGACGATGCGGAACTTCAGGAAGAACTCGATCGACTTCAGCGGCACGTTCTCGGCGGTCGGGCAGGCCACGATGGGCGCCGAGTACGGGATCTCAGTGGAGGTGTCGACCACCGCGTCCACCCGGTCCCACGGCAGCCACAGGTAGTGCCGTCCGGGCGGCAGCGTGCCGGTGATCGCGCCCCAGCGGCTGCGCACGCCCGTCGTGCCCTCCTCGATCTCGATGATCGCCTTGCGCCACATGAGCACGGCGGCGATCAGGATCAGCAGCACCGCGGCCAGCGCCGGCAGGGCCTTCAGGTCGGTCACCACCGCCATCCCGGCGAAGTACACCGCCAGGAACACCAGCGTCATCCAGGCGAACCCGCGCCGGTCCTTGGGGATCACGACGGGCACGAGCTGCCCCTGCTCGCCGCCGCGCAGGAGCTGGCGGATGTCCGACCAGGACGCCAGCGACTCCTTGATCTTCGAGAACTCGCGGCCGCTCATCGGGCCTCACCCTCCGTCATCGCGTCCAGTCCGGTCACCGCGTCGGCCGGCCCGCCGGGCTCGACCGCCACCGCGGACCGGCCGAGCAGGGTGGCGATCTCCGCCTCGCGGGCGCGCACGCGCTCCCCGATCTCCGTCAGCCTGCCCCGGATCGCCGCCATGTCCTCGGCCGAGAACAGCGCCGCCCCCCGGCCGCCGACGAGCTGCTGGGCGAGCTCCAGGAAGTCGATGTCGGTCTGCTCGCCGACCTGCACGACCTGGGGCAGCCGCGACGAGACCGACTCCAGCTTGTCCAGCAGGTCCTGCTGGAAGCGGTAGTCGAGGATCTCCGGGGCCTCGGCCGCGCTCAGCGCCCGGATGTCGAGGGCCTGCGCCTCCAGCAGCGCCGAGTTGGCGTTGGCCGTGGACTCCGCCTCGACCAGCCGCTGCCTGGCCTGCGCCTTGGCCTGGTGGGAGGCGCGTTCGAGGGCGGTGTCCATGCGGGCCTGGTAGCCGGCGATCTCCGCCTGGATGGCGCTGAGCGTCTCCTGGAGCCCGGCCAGCTCCTTGATCAGGTCGCCCTCGTTCTGCTCCTTGCGCAGCTGGAGCTCGTACTCGTAGGTGTAGGCCTCCTTGGCTACGCGCACCATCTCGGGCGCCGCGAGGTCCATCCGGTACTCCTGGCTGGACGGCTCGGCGTGGGTGATGTTGACGTCGGTGAGCCGGACGGCCGGCAGGAACTGCTGGTTGAGGCTCTCCAGCATGCCGAGCGTGCTCTCGCCCACCAGGTCGTAGATCTCCTCGGCGCGCTGGGCGTAGATGAGGGAGCGGGTGACCTCGCTGATGGCGTTCTGCAGCTTGGACTGGAAGCCGCTGACCGAGCCGAGCACGAAGATGAACTCCGCCGGGTTCTCGATCCTGAACTGGAGGAACAGGTCCACGCTGGCCTTGACGCCCTGCTGGGTGGGCGCCTCGCGGATGGGGGCGTTGAAGGGGTACTCGCGGGTGGTGTTGACGATGTAGCTGACCCGCTTCCAGGGGTTGAGCAGGGTGACGCGTCCCGGGTCGGCGATCTGCACGAGCTTGCCGAACTTGGTGATCAGCGCCTTGCAGCCCTCGGGCACCATGACGACGCTGCGCCGCCACCACAGGAACGCCGCGGCCAGCACGAGCACGACCCAGTAGTGGGGACCGAAGATCAGCTCGGTGCGGGGGATGACGTTGCCCAGGGCGCCGATCAGGCCGAGCGCCACGAGGATGCCCAGCGGCACGACGACCTTGGCGGTGCTGCCCTTGGGGATCACCACGGGCGATATGACGTGCATGCCGTTCTCGGCGAAGCTGCGGTTGACGATCTCGCCGGCCTCGTTCAGCGACGCGGATCTCGCCTCGATGAGCGTGCCCACCGACCCGCCGCCGTCACGGGCGGCGGCGAAGTCGCGGGGGTCGAGGGCGAACCCGTGCTGGCCGGCCTGACCCGCCTGGCTCATCAGCTGGCCCGCCACCTGACCGGCGGCCTGCCGGAAGTCGCCCCCTTGCATGACGGCCTGGGCGACGCCCTGGCCCGCTTGGATGAGCGCCTCTCTGGGTCGTGACATAGCACCTTCCTTTTCCGCTACAGGCGGTTTCGACCGTATCGGGTGGGACTTGCTATTCGCTTGCAGTGCAGCGTCACAGGTCTATTGCGCTCGATAGCAGGAGTGCGATGAAAGTAGTACAACTACTATAGGGAGGGTCGATGGGCACGATGAGCGAGCTCGACAACCGCGTTCACCCGCCCGATGGGGCCGCGGCGATCGAGGCCGAGGGCCTGCGCATCGCCTACGGCCCGGTGGAGGTGTTACGCCGGGTCGCCTTCACCGTGGCGCGCGGCGAGGTGGTGGCGCTGCTCGGTCCCAACGGCGCCGGCAAGAGCACGACGATCGAGATCCTGGAGGGCTGCCGGCCTGGTCGATCGGCGGCCTGCTGCTCGCGCCACCCGTCCTGCGGCGGACGGCCAGGCGCGAGGCCGGCTCGGCCGTGCAGGCGCGCCGCGACAGGGTCCTCCAGCGCGTCACCTGACAAGATGGGGCCCGATGAGCGAGACCGTCTACAACCGCATCGCGCTGCTGCGCGCCGAGCGCGGCGTCACCCGGCGCCAGCTCTCCGACGCCCTGGGAGTCCACTACCAGACGGTCGGCTACCTGGAGCGCGGCGAGTACAGTCCCAGCCTCCACCTGGCGTTGCGCATCGCCGAGTACTTCGACGTGCCGGTCGAGATCGTCTTCTCCACGACCCCGTTCCCGCGGATCGGCGAGCGCTCCGCCTGAGGGGGCCACCGGTGGGCGGTTCTGTCGGTGGCGAGACCTACAGTGGCAGCATGCGACCGGTCACTGATTTGCAGCGGAAGGTGGCGCCCTTCGAGGTCGTCACCGAGATGACTCCTTCCGGCGACCAGCCGACGGCCATCGCCGAGCTGGAGCGCCGCGTCACGGCCGGGGCCAAGGACAGCGTCCTGCTGGGCGCCACGGGCACGGGCAAGACCGCCAGCATCGCGTGGCTGATCGAGCGGCTGCAGCGCCCCGCGCTCATCATGCAGCCCAACAAGACGCTGGCCGCCCAGTTCGCCAACGAGCTGCGCGAGATGCTGCCCAACAACGCCGTCGAGTACTTCGTGTCGTACTACGACTACTACCAGCCCGAGGCGTACGTCCCGCAGAGCGACACCTACATCGAGAAGGACTCCTCGATCAACGACGAGGTCGAGCGGCTGCGCCACTCGGCCACCAACTCGCTGCTCACCCGCCGCGACACCATCGTCGTCGCCTCGGTGTCCTGCATCTACGGCCTGGGCACCCCGCAGGAGTACGTCGACCGCATGACCCGGCTGCGCGTCGGCATGGACATCGACCGCGACCGGCTGCTGCGCCGCCTCGTCGACATGCAGTACACCCGCAACGACCTCGCCTTCACCCGGGGCACCTTCCGGGTGCGCGGCGACACGATCGAGATCATCCCGAAGTACGAGGAGCTCGCCGTCCGCATCGAGATGTTCGGCGACGAGATCGAGAAGCTGTCCACCATGCACCCGCTGACCGGCGAGGTCATCACGGAGGACGAGGAGCTCTACATCTTCCCCGCCTCCCACTACGTCGCGGGCGAGGAGCGGATGGCGGCGGCCGTGCGCGGCATCGAGGCCGAGCTCGCCGACCGGCTCGCCGAGCTGGAGCGCCAGGGCAAGCTGCTGGAGGCGCAGCGGCTGCGCATGCGCACCACGTACGACATCGAGATGATGCGGCAGATCGGCACCTGCTCCGGCATCGAGAACTACTCGCGGCACATGGACGGCCGCGAGCCCGGCAGCGCCCCCAACACGCTGATCGACTACTTCCCCGAGGACTTCCTGCTCGTCCTCGACGAGTCGCACCAGACGGTGCCGCAGATCGGCGCCATGTACGAGGGCGACGCCTCCCGCAAGCGCACCCTGGTCGAGCACGGCTTCCGGCTGCCGTCCGCGCTCGACAACCGGCCGCTGAAGTGGGAGGAGTTCCTGGAGCGCATCGGCCAGACCGTCTACCTGTCGGCCACACCCGGTCCGTACGAGCTGGGCCGGGTCAAGGGCGACGTCGTCGAGCAGGTCATCCGCCCCACCGGCCTGGTCGACCCCGAGGTGGTCGTCAAGCCCACCAAGGGGCAGATCGACGACCTGGTCCACGAGATCCGCGAGCGGGCCGAGCGCGACGAGCGCGTCCTGGTCACCACGCTGACCAAGAAGATGGCCGAGGACCTCACCGACTACCTCCTGGAGCTCGGCATCCGGGTGCGCTACCTGCACAGCGAGGTCGACACGCTGCGCCGCATCGAGCTGCTGCGCGAGCTGCGCACCGGCGAGTTCGACGTGCTCGTCGGCATCAACCTCCTGCGCGAGGGCCTCGACCTGCCCGAGGTGTCGCTGGTGGCCATCCTCGACGCCGACAAGGAGGGCTTCCTGCGCTCGGAGACCTCACTCATCCAGACGATCGGCCGCGCGGCCCGCAACGTCTCGGGCCAGGTCCACATGTACGCCGACAAGATCACACCGTCGATGGAGCGGGCCATCGACGAGACCAACCGGCGCCGGGCCAAGCAGGTCGCCTACAACGAGGCCAACGGCATCGACCCGCAGCCGCTGCGCAAGAAGATCGCCGACATCCTCGACTCGCTCCAGCGCGAGGACGCCGACACCCAGCAGCTCATGGGCGGCGGGCGGCAGCAGTCGCGCGGCAAGGCGCCGGTGCCCGGCTTCGCCGCCAAGCAGGCCGGCCAGCACGCCAAGGCCATCGCGGGGGAGATGCCGCGGGCGCAGATGGAGTCGCTGATCGAGTCACTGACGGAGCAGATGCACCAGGCGGCCGCCGACCTGCAGTTCGAGGTGGCGGCCCGGCTTCGCGACGAGATCAAGGAGCTCAAGCGGGAGCTGCGCGACATGAAGGAGGCCGGGATCAGCTGACGGTCCGGGCGTTCGTTCGTGCGGGTCCGGCGGGTCGGTCCGGGCGTCCGTTCGTGCGCACCGGCGTGGCCCGCGCGATCACCGAGCCGCGGCGGCGGGGAGCGGATAATCAGATGATCCCCGCGCGGGCGCCCCGGTACGGTGCCCGCATGCGGAGATGTGAGGAGTGCGCCCATTGGGAGCCCGCCGGGGCGCCCGGTTGCGCCCGTTGCGCGCGGCTGGTGGACGAGGTCGTGGCGGAGGGCTGGCGGGCGTACATGGAGCGGGAGTTCCCGGGGGCGGGGCCGGAGGAGGAGCGGGCGGTCGCCGAGCTGGTCACCGACGAGCCCGACCGGCACCAGTGGCGGGTCGTGGACGCCGCCTACGACCGGCTGACCTGCGGTGAGTGCGGCGGCAGGCTGAGCCGTGGCCCGGTCGGCTGCGGCCCCTGCGACCTGGCCCACGGCTTCCGCTTCGCCGCGGTGGAGACGGACCGGCCGGACGTGCCGCCGGGCAACGAGCACGCGCTGCGGGTCAACGTGTCGGTGGTGCGCCGGCCGGACTCGGTCTCGGAGGCGGAGCTGCTGCTGCGCCGGCTGGCGCTGCCGGTGCTGCTGGCGGGCCGCCTGCCCACGACCGCCCAGGCGCAGGCCACGCGGGCGCTGTACAACGAGGGCGCGAGCATGGAACGCATCGTCGCGGCCGTCTACGGCGAGTGGGACAACTAGCCCAGGCGGTCGTCAGGAGAGGTCTTTGCGCTGCTCCATGGTGCGGCGGTAGAGATGGTCGATCTCGTCCAGCGGGTCGGGGACGGCGGTCGTCCGCCGCGCCTCGATCTCCAGGTCCGTGCGGGCGTGCAGGTCGTCGATGCCGGCCGAGGCGTGCTGGACCTGGTGGCCGAGCAGGTCGGCGCGGATGCGCGCGCACATCGCCGTCAGCTTGGCCTGGTGCTCGCGGAGCTTGCCGAGCGTGGCGTGGTCGATGTACGCGGACACGCGCAGCTGCTGGGCGTACATGCCGAGCTGCGTGTCGTGGACGTCGGCCTGCCGTGACAGCTCGTCGAGGAGCTGCGGCAGGTCGCCGAGCCCCCATCCCTGCTGCTGCGCCCCTTGCACCGCCTGCCGGGTCAGCGAGACCTCGCGCCGCAGGTCGAGCCGGAGCCGCTCGACCTCGGCCGCCTCGCCGGGGCCCATGGCGTTGACGTGGGTGGTCAGCCGGGTGGTGGCCTGCTTCGCCTTGACCGCGGCCTTGCGCCCCACCTTGACCAGCACGTACACGCCGGCCCCGGTCAGCAGCAGGAGGAAGGCCAGGATCGCCAGCACGATGAAGAGGACCTCGCCGATTGCCCCCACCTCCGGGTTCGCCGTTATGCCTCCGAGGATAGTGCGCCGGAGACGCGCGCGTGGCGGGGGTGGACGGGCAGGCCCGGGCCGGGGCGCGCGCCCCGGGATACCAAGCAAGCTCTTGATCAGGCGGCTCGGGCTGTGGTTCAGTCCTCGTAGCCCGGTGGCCCGAGGGGCGTGACGCGTGGCCGGCGGGAGAGCGGACGCGAGGAGGCGAGCCGGTGCCGTACACGACGGTCGAGACGGACCAGGGCGCGGTCAGGCTGTTCCACACCGACGACGGGGCCGGTGAGGGGCCGCCTCTGCTGCTGGTGCACGGCTGGGGAGCCGACTCCCACCAGTGGTCCTGGCACATCGACGCGCTCGCCGCCGAGCACCGGGTGATCGCGGTGGACCTGCGCGGCCACGGCTACTCGTCGGTCCCCGCCGAGGGCAACACCCCGCACGCCATGGCCGCGGACCTCGTCGCGCTGCTGGACGCGCTGGGCGTGCCCGAGGTGTTCGCCGTCGGGCACTCCATGGGCGGCCAGATCGTCTCCATCCTCGCCGTCGAGCACCCGGACCGGGTCGCCGGCGTCGTAGCCGTCGATCCCGGGTACGGCATCGGGCCGGAGATCGCGCGCGGCTTCTCCCGGACGATCGAGGGGCTGCGCGGCGAGCGGGCGACCGAGGTTGCCGTGCGGCTCGACCAGTGGTGCACGAACGCCGCCACACCCGCCGTCATCCGCCGCTGGCACCGGCGCAGGCTGTACGGGATGCCCGCGCACGTGCTGGCGCAGGCGTTCGAGGCGATGTTCGCGCTGCCCGGCTCGATGGGCGTCAGGCCCGCCAGCGACGACTACCTGATCCGCCGCCGCTGCCCGGTGCTGTCGATCTGGGCCGACCCGGCGCGGGCGGTCTGGGAGGCGGGGCTGCTCAAGCATCCCGGGTCGAAGGTCGTGTGCTGGGAGGGCTCCAGCCACCGGCTGCACGAGGAGCGGCCCGCGGAGTTCGTGGAGGTCGTGAGCGGCTGGGTGCGGGAGATCCTCGCCGACCATCTGACGCCGCCGCGGGCGGGGGAGCCGTGACCGGGTGAAGCCGCACGGGGATCGTGTGGGCGCTGAGGCGGGGGCCACGGAGCGCCCACACGGGTCTTCCCGTCACTTACGCACGGCGATCGTACGGCCGGGCGGACGGGCGGGGCGTCATCCTCGCGGTGGACCCTCCGTCACCCGAGGGGGTGACGGGGGCCCCTCAGGGCGAAACCGGTCCGGACGGTGACGTGAGCCCCGCGGACGACGCCCGGGCGGCCCTGCGGCGGGCCCGTACGCGCCGGGCCTTGCGGATGCCCCACCACGCGAACAGCGCGAACAGCAGCACCCCGATGATCACCAGGACCGGCGCGAACACTGCGGCCAGGCTCATGCCGAGCGACCCCGCGTCCTCGACCGTGCTGACCACGGGGGCGCCCACCCCGGCCGTGCCCGCGTTGATCACCGGGCGGGCGGCCGCCTTCAGGGCGTGCACGGCCAGGGCCAGCACGATGCCGAGCACCCATCCGACCCACGGGTTCTCGGCCATCCACGTGGAGTGGTCCAGCTCGGCCGCGGCGCTCGTGGCGCTGAAGACCACACCGCCGGACGCGGGACGCACCACGGTCTGGATCATGTCGTTCACCGAGTCGACGGCCGGCACCTTGTCGAGCACCATCTCCGCGACGAGGAGCACCGCGATGACGGCGAGCACGCCCCAGTTGGACAGCCAGGAGTAGCCGTCGGGCAGCTTCACCGCGTCGGTGAGGTTGGCGAGCACCCCCACCACGAGCAGCGGGATGTAGGCGTTGAGCCCGGCGGCCGTGGACAATCCGAGCCCCGTCAGAGCAGCGAGCATGGCTCCAGTCTGCCCTGCGCGCGCCCGCCCCGCGTTCCGGAAGGGAGCGGGAGCGCGAGGCAGGCCCAGGACCGAGGTGGACTCAGCCGGACAGCCGCCCGAGCCGCTCCACCGCGTCGGCGAACTCGCTCACCATCGCGTACACCACCTCCCGCGCCGGCCGGACCTGGTCGAGCTGGCCCACGACCTGGCCGACGAAATAGTTGGCCAGCTCCAGCGCTCCGGGCTCGCCCCGTTCGGCCGCCGCGCCGATGCGGGCCATCGCCGACTCCGCGACGAGGAGCTGGAGCGGCATGCCCAGCGGCCCCGGGCTCTCCTGGCCGGAGTCCCACTCCTCGGTCCACGCCGATCTGAGCTGGCGGGCCGGCTTGCCGGTGCGCGAGCGCGAGCGGACCGTGTCGAGCGACGAGGCGGCCAGCATCTTGCGCTTGACGGCCGGAGCGGTCTCCGCCTCCTCGGTGGTCAGCCAGACCGAGCCGCACCACACGCCCTCGGCGCCCAGCGCCATGGCGGCGGCCATCTGCCGGCCGGAGGCGATCCCGCCGGCCGCCAGCACCGGCACCGGCCCGACCGCGTCCACGACCTGCGGCACCAGCACCATCGTGGAGATCTCGCCCGTGTGCCCGCCGGCCTCGGTGCCCTGCGCCACGATGACGTCCGCGCCCGCCTCCACCTGCCTGCGCGCGTGCTCGACGGTGCCGACCAGCGCCGCGACCGGCACTCCGGCCTCACGGGCCCGGGCGACCAGCTCGGGTGGCGGCGGGCCGAGCGCGCTGGCGACCAGGCCGACGGGGTGCTTCAGCGCCACGTCGATCAGCCCGGCCGCGCCCGCCGCGGTGACCCGCCGGCCGAGCTCGTCCGCCGACCCGATCGCGGGCCCGCCGAGGGGACCGCCCGCCCCGGCCCCGCCCACGCCGTACTTGGATATGAGGTGCGCGACGAAGTCGCGGTGCCGCTCGGGGACGGCGTCGGCCAGGCGCGCCTCACGGTCGAGCGCCTGCGCGTCGACCTTGCCGGGCAGCAGCACGTCCACCCCGTACGGCCGGCCGCCCACCCGCTCGTCGAGCCAGGTGAGTTCGGTGTCGAGCTGCTCGGGCGTGTACGCGATGGCGCCGAGCACGCCGAAACCGCCGGCGTTGGTCACGGCGGCCACGACGTCGCGGCAATGGCTGAAGGCGAACAGCGGGAACTCGACGCCCAGACGCTCGCAGATGGCGGTGCGCATGGACCGACGCTAACCGTCAGAACGATGTTCGGTCCAGCCCCGGACGATCCACGCCCGCGCCGTCCGCCCTCGCGAGGTCCGCTCCCGCGCCGTCCGCCCTCGCGAGGTCCGCTCCCGTGCCGTCCTCCTTCGCCAGGTCCACCTCCGCCCCTTCTATCCTCGCCAGATCCGCTCCCGTGCCGTCCGCCTCAGCGCCGTCCGCCTCAGCGCCGTCCGGCTCGGGGCGGTCGCCCGGCGCGTGCCAGCCCAGCTCCGGGTCGTACGCGCGCACCAGCCGCGCCGGCACCCCCGCCACCACGCTGTGGTCCGGGAACTCGCCCCGCACCACCGCGCCCCCGGCCACCACGCAGTGCCGGCCGAGCCGCGTGCCGGGCAGGATGATCGCCCCGGCCCCCAGCCACGAGCCCGCGCCGATCGCGACCGGACTGTTGCGCGGCCACTGCCGCCCGATCGGCACGCCGGGGTCGTCGTAGACGTGGTTCTGGTCGGTGATGTAGACGTACGGGCCGGTGAAGACGTCGTCGCCGATGTCGATCGACTGGTGGGCCACGATGTGCGAGCCGCGGCCGATCGAGCAGCCGCCGCCGATCCGCAGGATCGAGCCCGGCCCCAGCTCCACGCCCGGCATCATGCCGCACGACAGCGACACCCGCTCGCCGACGAGCGTGTGCTCGCCGATCTCGATCCACCGCTCACCGAAGATCGCCCCTGGCGGGAAAGCGATCTTGGTTCCCTCCCCGAGCCTGCGGAACGAGTGCCCCGCGGGACTCGCCGGCGTGATGGCCCCGGCTTCGCGGATCGCGGTGTAGGCACGGTGGATGAGCGTGCCCAGAGCCCGCCGTACGCATGACATAGCGCCCAAAGTTACCGCTAGGTCATACCGTTCGGGCATGTCGGGGACGTTGTTTGATATCCTGAGAGCCCGTGGACAGTTCGACCACGCCTCGAGCCACGGGAGCCCCTTTGCGCAGCGCATCGCAAACCAAGCATCTGTTCGTCACCGGCGGTGTCGCCTCAAGTCTCGGCAAGGGGCTCACGGCATCCAGCCTCGGCCGCCTGCTCAAGGGGCGCGGTCTCCGGGTCACCATGCAGAAGCTCGACCCCTACCTCAACGTCGACCCCGGCACCATGAACCCGTTCCAGCACGGCGAGGTCTTCGTCACCGACGACGGCGCCGAGACCGATCTCGACGTCGGCCACTACGAGCGGTTCCTCGACACCGACCTGCACGGCTCGGCCAACGTGACCACCGGCCAGGTCTACTCCAACGTCATCGCCAAGGAGCGGCGCGGCGAGTACCTCGGCGACACCGTCCAGGTCATCCCGCACATCACCAACGAGATCAAGGACCGCATCCGGGGCATGGCCGGTCCGGACGTCGACGTGGTCATCACCGAGGTGGGCGGCACGGTCGGCGACATCGAGTCGCTGCCGTTCCTGGAGGCGGTACGCCAGATCCGCCACGAGGTCGGCCGCGACAACGTGTTCTTCCTGCACGTGTCGCTGCTGCCCTACATCGGCCCCTCCGGCGAGCTCAAGACCAAGCCCACCCAGCACAGCGTGGCCGCGCTGCGCAGCATCGGCATCCAGCCCGACGCGATCGTGCTGCGCTCCGACCGTCCCGTGCAGGCGGCGATCAAGCGCAAGATCAGCCTCATGTGCGACGTGGACGAGGACGCCGTCGTCTCCGCCGTCGACGCGGCCTCCATCTACGACATCCCCAAGGTGCTCCACGCCGAGGGCCTCGACGCGTACGTGGTGCGCCGGCTCGGCCTGCCGTTCCGCGATGTCGACTGGAAGGAGTGGGACCAGCTCCTGCGGCGCGTCCACCGCCCCGCCAAGGAGGTCACGATCGCGCTGGTCGGCAAGTACATCGACCTGCCCGACGCGTACCTGTCGGTCACCGAGGCGCTGCGCGCCGGCGGGTTCTCCAACGACGCCCGCGTCAACATCCGCTGGGTCAAGAGCGACGACTGCGAGACCGCCGACGGCGCCGCGCGCGAGCTCGACGGCGTCGACGGCGTGCTCATCCCCGGCGGGTTCGGCGTGCGCGGCATCGAGGGCAAGATCGGCGCCATCCGTCACGCCCGCGAGAACAAGGTTCCGCTGCTCGGCATCTGCCTCGGCATGCAGGGCATGGTCATCGAGGCCGCGCGCCACCTCGCGGGCATCGCCGAGGCCAACTCCGCCGAGTTCGACCCCGAGACCAAGCACGCGGTCATCTCCACGATGGCCGACCAGGAGGACGTCGTCGCCGGCGAGCGCGACATGGGCGGCACCATGCGGCTCGGCAGCTACACCGCCAAGCTCGGCGAGGGCACGCTGGCCCGTCAGCTCTACGGCGGCAAGGCCAAGGCCGACGAGCGCCACCGCCACCGCTACGAGGTCAACAACGCCTACCGCGAGCGGCTGGAGAAGGTCGGGCTGGTGTTCTCCGGGCTGTCGCCCGACGGCCGCCTGGTCGAGTACACCGAGCTGCCCGCCGACGTCCACCCGTTCTTCATCGGCACCCAGGCCCACCCCGAGTTCCGCTCCCGGCCGACGCGCGCCAACCCGATGTTCAAGGGCCTGATCGGCGCCGCGCTCGTCTACGCCGACAGCCGCGTGACCTCCAAGGTCGCCAAGTGAGGGTGGAGGACGCGCCCGAGGCGTGGGGCGTCGTCTCCTCCGCCGAGCGCTTCAAGGGCCGGGTGTTCGAGGTCGTCACCGACACTGTCCGGATGCCCGGCGACACGGTGGCCGACCGCGACTACGTCCGGCACGTCGGGGCCGTCGCGGTGGTCGCCCTCGACGAGGACGACCGCGTGCTGATGATCCGCCAGTACCGCCACCCGCCGCGCCGGCTGCTGTGGGAGCTGCCCGCCGGCCTGCGCGACGTGGAGGGCGAGCCGCTCGCCGAGACCGCCGCGCGGGAGCTGGCCGAGGAGGCCGGCCACCGCGCCGCGACCTGGCACACGCTGGTCGACCTGCTCACCTCGCCCGGCATGACCGACGAGCGCATCCGCGTCTTCCTCGCCCGCGGCCTGACGCCGATCCCCGAGGAGGAGAACGGCTTCGTCCCGGAGCACGAGGAGATCGGCATGGCGGTCGAGTGGGTGCCGCTGGCCGACGCCGTCGAGCACGCGCTCATGGGAATGATCCACAATTCCCCGGCCGTGGCCGGTATCCTCGCCGCGTACGCGGCATCGGTCGAGGGCTTCACCGGTTTGCGCCCCGCCGACGCCCCTGAGGCGTGACGGGAGGACCGAGTCGTGGAGGCGGTGCTCTCCAGCTACCTCGCCCATCTGGCGGTGGAGCGGGGTCTGGCTGCCAACACGCTGGCGTCCTACCGCCGTGACCTGAGCCGCTACGTCGAGCACCTGCGCTCGCGCGGGCGCGCCACGCTCGGCGAGGTGGCCGAGGACGACGTCCTCGGCTTCCTCGCCGCGCTGCGTGAGGGCGACGGCGAGCACCCCGCCCTCGCGGCCAGCTCGGCCGCGCGGG
>NZ_JBFAIA010000152.1:0-19383 GCF_040654455.1 Nonomuraea sp. NPDC050691 | reverse complement strand
ATGCGCCAACCACGCGCTCTTTACGCAAGAATTCGGTCAGTGCCAACACGATGTCGGTGGCAGTAATGCCCGGCTGGCGTTTGCCGGTCAGCTCAACACCGACGATATCGGGCAGGCGCATCATGGACGCGCGCCCCAACATCACGGTTTCTGCTTCCAAACCGCCCACGCCTACGGAAATCACGCCCAATGAATCGACGTGCGGCGTATGTGAGTCTGTACCGACGCAGGTGTCGGGGAACGCCACACCGTTTTTGACTTGGATAACCGGCGACATTTTTTCCAAGTTGATTTGGTGCATAATGCCGTTGCCAGCAGGAATCACGTCCACATTTTCAAATGCGGTTTTTGTCCAGTTGATGAAGTGGAAACGGTCTTCGTTACGTCTGTCTTCGATTTCGCGGTTTTTGCGGAAGGCATCAGGATCGTAACCGCCGCATTCAACGGCCAAAGAGTGGTCGACGATGAGCTGGGTTTGCACCACAGGATTCACTTTGGAAGGATCGCCGCCTTTTTCGGCAATCGCATCGCGCAGGCCTGCCAAATCCACCAACGCTGTCTGACCCAGAATATCGTGACACACCACACGCGCAGGATACCAAGGGAAGTCGATTTCCTGCTTTCCCTCAATCAGTTGGCCCAGCCAGCTTTGCAGTGTAGGCAGGTCGACTTTGTCTGCGCGCGTGCCCGCGCTGGCCGGCCCGACCCCCGAGGCCGCCCCCGAGGACGCGGCCCGGTTCGGCGGCAGCGGCGACCTGCGTTTCACCCCCGTGGCCCCCAACAGGGACGACGCGCTGCGCGTCCCCGACGGCTACACCTCGGCCGTCGTGGTGCGCTGGGGAGACCCGGTGCTGCCCGGCGCGCCGGCGTTCGACTTCGACAACCAGAGCGCGGAGGCGCAGGCCCGGCAGTTCGGCTACAACTGCGACTACGTGACCCTGTTCCCGCTGGGGCGTGACCGGGGCCTGCTGTGGGTGAACCACGAGTACACCAACGAGGCGCTGATGTTCCGGGGCTACAAGGACGGCACCGCCGCCACCGAGGAGCAGATCAGGATCGCGCTGGCCGCCCACGGCGGCTCGGTGGTCGAGGTGGAGCGCGTGCGCGGCACCGGCCAGTGGAAGCTGGTGACGACCGGCCGCAGGCGCTACAACCGGCGCGTCACGGCGCTCACGCCGATGCGGTTCAGCGGCCCGGCCGCGGGCAGCGACCTGCTGAAGACGGCCGCCGACCCGGCGGGTGTCAAGCCGATCGGCATGCTGAACAACTGCTCCGGCGGCACCACCCCGTGGGGCACCGTGCTGACCGCCGAGGAGAACTTCGACCAGTACTTCGTCAACGGCGACAAGGTGCCCGCGGCGCAGAAGCCGTACATCTCCCGCTACACGATCCCGTCGGGCATCGCCTCCGGCAACCGGCGCTTCGACCGCGTGGAGGAGCGCTTCGACCTGGCCAAGCACCCGAACGAGGTCAACAGGTTCGGCTGGGTGGTGGAGATCGACCCGTTCGACCCGGACGGGGAGCCGGTCAAGCGGACCGCGCTCGGCCGCTTCAAGCACGAGGCCGCGACCACGACGCTGGCCCGCGACGGCCGGCTCGTCGTCTACATGGGCGACGACTCGCGCTTCGAGTACGTCTACAAGTTCGTCTCCAGGAACCGCTACATCCAGGGCTTCGACCGGCACAACCGCAAGCTGCTGGACGAGGGCACGCTGTACGTGGCCAGGTTCACGGGCGACAGCCCGGCGGCCGAGATCGACGGCTCGGGCAAGCTGCCGTCCGACGGCGCGTTCGACGGGTCTGGCGAGTGGATCCCGCTGGTCTCGGGCGACAGGTCGTTCGTGGACGGCATGACCGCCGCCGAGGTGCTGGTCCACACCCGCGCCGCCGCCGACAAGGTGGGTGCCACGAAGATGGACCGGCCGGAGGACGTCGAGCGCAACCCGGTCAACGGCGCCGTCTACATCGCGCTGACCAACAACTCCAACCGCGCCCCGGCGCAGGTGGACGAGGCCAACCCGCGCCCGTCGAACAAGCACGGCCACGTCCTGGAGCTGGTGGAGCGGCGCGACGACGCCGGGTCCACCACGTTCGCCTGGTCGCTGCCGCTCGTCTGCGGCGACCCGAACGACGCCTCCACGTACTTCGCCGGCTACGACAAGAGCAAGGTCTCGCCGATCTCCTGCCCCGACAACGTGGCCTTCGACCGCGACGGCAACCTGTGGATCGCCACCGACGGCAACGCGCTGGGCATGAACGACGGCCTGTTCGTGACGCCGGTGCGGGGCAAGGAGCGCGGGCACGTGCGCCAGTTCCTCACGGTGCCGATCGGGGCGGAGACCTGCGGCCCCATGGTCACCCCGGACCAGCGCAGCGTCTTCGTCGCGGTGCAGCACCCGGGCGAGGCGGACGGCGCCACCCCGGACAGCCCGGTGAGCCACTGGCCGGACGGTGAGGGCGGCCAGCCCCGCCCGTCGGTCGCGGTCGCCTGGCACGCCCAGGGCAAGAAGATCGGCGCCTGAGCGGAAAACCAGTTGACCTCAAGTTAGCTTGAGCTCGTACTCTTCCATGCATGAGCATGGAAGTGATCGCATGGCAGCAGCTCTACTCGATGGGCAACCAGAAGGAGCGTCGCCCGATCTCCCGGGCGACGCTCCGTCGTGTCTGGGGCTTCGCCCGGCCCCACCGCCGCAAGCTCACGCTGTTCCTCGGGCTCAGCATCGTGATGGCGGCGCTCGCGGTGGCGCCCCCCGTGCTCGCCGGCCAGGTGCTGGACGCGATAGGCAAGGGTGAGCCGCTCGGCGTGGTGGTGGGCCTGGCCGCGCTGATCGGCGGCCTCGCCGTCGCCGAGGCCGGCCTCGGGCTGGTCGGCCGGTGGCTGTCGGCGAGCCTGGGCGAAGGCCTGATCCTCGACCTGCGCACGGCCGTCTTCGACCACGTCCAGCGCATGCCGATCGCGTTCTTCACGAGGACCCGCACCGGAGCGCTGGTCAGCCGGCTCAACAACGACGTGATCGGCGCGCAGCGGGCGTTCACCGACACGCTCTCCAGCGTCGCGGGCAACGTCGTGACGCTCGTGCTGTCGCTCACCGTGATGGTCGGCATCTCGTGGCAGATCACGCTGCTGGCCCTGCTGCTGCTCCCGGCGTTCGTGCTGCCGGCGCGGCGGGTCGGCGTCCGGCTGGCCCGGATGCGGCGCGAGGCGGCCGACCACAACGCCGCGATGGGCACGCAGATGACCGAGCGGTTCTCCGCGCCCGGCGCCACCCTGGTGAAGCTGTTCGGCCGGCCGGTCCGCGAGTCGGAGGAGTTCGCCGCGCGGGCCCGGCGGGTGCGCGACATCGGCGTCCGCACCGCGATGGCGCAGTCGGTGTTCGTGACCTCGCTGACCCTGGTCTCCGCGCTCGCCCTGGCCCTGGTGTACGGCCTGGGCGGCTTCTACGCGCTGCGCCAGCAGCTCGACGCGGGCTCGGTGGTGGCGCTGGCGCTGCTGCTCACCCGCCTGTACGCCCCGCTGACGGCGCTGGCCAGCGCCCGGGTGGACGTCATGAGCGCGCTGGTGAGCTTCGAGCGGGTCTTCGAGGTGCTGGACCTGGAGCCGCTGATCAAGGAGCGGCCCGGCGCCGTGGCCGTGCCGGAGGGGCCGGTCTCGGTGGAGTTCGACGACGTCCGCTTCGCCTACCCCTCGGCCGACAAGGTGTCGCTCGCCTCGCTGGAGGAGGTCGCCGCCCTCGACAACCGCGGCGGGGTCGAGGTGCTGCGCGGCGTCTCCTTCCGGGCCGAGCCCGGCCAGATGGTCGCCCTGGTCGGCTCGTCCGGCGCGGGCAAGTCCACGATCGCGCAGCTCCTGCCCCGCCTGTACGACGTGGACGAGGGCGCCGTCCGGCTGGGCGGGGTGGACGTGCGGGACCTGACCGCCGCCTCGATCCGCGAGACGCTCGGCATGGTCACCCAGGACGGTCACCTGTTCCACGACACGATCCGGGCCAACCTGCTGTTCGCCCGGCCGGAGGCGACGGAGGAGGAGGTCTGGGACGCGCTGCGCCGCGCCCGGCTCGGCGCGCTGGTCGAGTCGCTGCCCGACGGGCTCGACACCGTGGTGGGCGAGCGCGGCTACCGGCTGTCCGGCGGCGAGCGGCAGCGGCTGACGATCGCCCGCCTGCTGCTCGCCCGGCCCCAGGTGGTGATCCTCGACGAGGCCACGGCCGCGCTCGACTCCACCTCCGAGGCGGCCGTCCAGGAGGCGCTGGGCGAGGCGCTGGCCGGCCGTACCGCGGTGGTGATCGCGCACCGGCTGTCCACCATCCGCGCGGCCGACCAGATCCTGGTGATCGAGGACGGGCGGGTCGTCGAGCGGGGCACCCACACGGAGCTCCTCGCCGCGGAGGGCCGCTACGAGGAGCTGTACCGCACTCAGTTCGCCGAGCCGGCGGTGGCCGGGGCGGCCTGAACCGCCGGGCCGCCTTCCGGCTCACCGGACGCCCGCCGGGAGCGCAGCGCGTACAGGCTGACCGGGATGCCCACCAGCACGATGGTCGCGGCGACGACCAGCGTGAACCGGTAGGCGTCGAGGAAGGCGGCCGGGTCCGTGCTGCCGCCCTGGCGGGCGTTCATGAGCGCGCCGAGGACCGTGATGCCGAGCAGCCCGAACACCTGGCGGGAGACGTTCAGCACGCCGGAGGCGACGCCGGAGCGGCCCTGCGGCATCGCGCCGACCACGGCGGCGGTCAGCGGGACCAGCATGCCGGCGCCGAGGCCGTACACCACGAACCAGGGCAGGACGTCGACGTAGCCGCCGTCGGCGCCGACGCCGGACATCAGGAAGAGCGCGACGCCCATGAGCGCGATGCCGGCGGCCACGGTGCGGGCGATGCCGATGGCGGCGCTGATCCGCTGCGAAAGGGCCGCGACGACCGCCATGACCAGGGCCATCGGCACGAACGCGGCGCCGGCCTCGATGGGGGAGAAGCCCAGCGTGTTCTGCAGCCACAGGGCGCTGAAGAAGTAGACGCCGAACACCCCGAACGACCAGAGGCCGCTGGTCAGGCTTCCACCGGAGAACACCCGCGAGCGGAAGAGCGACAGGTCGATCATCGGCTCGGCGGCCCTGCTCTCCACCACCACGAACGCCACGGCGGCGGCCACCGCCAGCCCGATCGCGACGAGGATCTCGGGGGAGGTCCAGCCGGCGCCGCCGCCCTCGATGAGCGCGTACGTCAGCGCGAACAGGGCGACGGCGGAGGTGGCCAGACCGGGGACGTCCAGGCTGTGCCGTACCGGGGTGAAGGAGGGGCGCACCGCCCACAGCGCGAGCCCGATCGTCACCACGCCGATCGGCACGTTGATGAGGTAGATCCAGCCCCAGTGCAGGCGCTCGCTGATGAAGCCGCCGGCCAGTGGCCCGAGCGCCATCGACAGGGCGCCGGTCGCGCTCCAGAGGCCCACGGCCCTGCCCCGCTCGCCGGGGTCGGGGAAGATCTGCCCGATCAGCGCGAGCGCGGTCGGGGTCAGCAGCGCCGCGCCGACGCCCTGGACCGCGCGGGCCGCGATGAGCGCCGCCTGCCCGGTGGCCAGGCCCGCGGCCAGCGACGACAGCGTGAAGACGGCGAGGCCGGCCAGGAACGTCCGCCGCGCGCCGAGCACGTCGGAGAGCCGGCCGCCGACCAGCATCAACCCGGCGAACACCAGGATGTAGCCGCTCACGATCCACTCCAGCCCGGAGATCGTCAGCCCCAGCTCCCGCTGGATCGTCGGCAGGGCCACGTTGCCGATGTTGTTGTCGAGGTACGTCATGAAGGTGCCGAGCGTCACCGCTCCCAGCGCCCACCACTTCTTCCGGTCCACGAGCTCTCCTATACGTCGTACTTCTACGCTGTACTTGTACGTCGTATAGCTAACTTGTACGGCGTATAGTTGTCAACCGTGACGAGAAAACTGACGGCGACCGCGATCGTCGAGCGGGCCCTGGAGATCGGCGACACCGAGGGCCTCGACGCCGTGACGATCCGCCGCCTGGCCACCGACCTCGGCGTCACGCCGATGGCCCTGTACTGGCACTTCAAGAACAAGGAACAGCTCGTCGTCGGCCTGGCCGACCACCTCATCGCCGGGTTCGGGCCCGACCCCGACGACGACCGGCCGTGGCCCGAGCGCATGCGCGGCCTCATCGAGGGACTGATCGGCATGCTGCGCGCCCACCCGTGCGCCAAGAGCGTGCTGGAGCAGGTCGACCAGACCGCGGTGCCGAACTTCCTCGCCGTCTGGGACCTGGCCCTCGGCCTGGCCCAGCAGGCCGGGTTCGACGTGGAGGAGAGCTGCGTGATCTCCAAGTACATCCTGCAGACCGCGATCGCCATCGCCGACGCCCCGGTGCACTACGACGCACGCCACACGCCGGAGGAGGCCGCCGAGATCGTCCGGCTCAAGCGGCTCGGCCTCCAGTCACTGCCCGCCGACCGCTACCCGCACCTGGTGGAGATGGCCGCGCCCATGGTCGGGGGCATCTCCCGCGAGACGTACGACACGTTCGGCGTCGATCTCGTCCTCAGCGGCATCGAATCCCTCGCCGCCCGCCGTTAGAGTCTGATCATGACCTTCCAGCTCGTGTGCGAGATCGAGCCGCCCACCAAGCCCGACCTGAAGCACGTGCGCCACCAGATCGGCACGCTGAGCACCGTCGCCGACACCTTCCTCATCCCCGACAACCACATCGGCCGGGCGACCGTGTCGAGCGTGGCCGTGGCGCACGAGGTGCAGGCCATGGGCGGACGCAGCATCGCCTGCCTCAACAGCCGAGACCGCAACCTGCTCGGCTTCCGGCGCGACCTGCTGACCGCCGCCGCGTACGGGGTCGACCACTTCCTGTTCGTCTTCGGCGACAAGCCGGCGAGCGGCAACCGCACCAGCGACCTGACGGTGCGCTCGATGATCGAGGAGGCCAGGGAGTTCTCGCCGGGCGTCCAGGTGGGCGCGGCGGCGGCCCTGCGCCCCCTGCCCGCCTGGAAGCGGGCGGCCGACTTCCTGTTCGTCCAGGCCGGGTTCTCGCTGGAGGCGCTGCTGCGCTGGCGCGAGGACAACCGGGTGGAGGCGCCGGTGTACGCGGGCGTCATCGTGATCGCCAGCGAACGCCACGCGCACGCCCTGTCGGCGGCGATCCCCGACATCGCCATCCCCGACGAGCTGGTGCGCCGGGTGGCGGCCGACCGGATGGCGGGTGTGGAGGCGGCCTGCGAGCGGGTGCTGGCCATCCGCGACTCGGGCGCGTTCGACGGCGTCCACCTGATCCCCGTCAGCCGCTACCGCGACGTCGAGGCCCGCCTGTCAGGCGTCCTCAGATGAGCGGGCGAGGGCGGACAGGGCGGCGCCGAGGAGGGCGACGCCGCACAGCATCGTGTACGCCCGCGCGAACCCGCCCATCAGCCGCTCCACCCCCACCGGCGACAGCTCCGACAGCGTCCCCGCGTACACCTGGGCCCCCAGCGACGGCCCGACCGAGGCGGCCAGCACGCTGAGCGACAGGCCCACGCTGAGCACGACGCCGACGTTCATGACCATGAGCCGGAACCCGTTGACCACCCCCAGGTTTCCGCCCGGCAGCGCGCGCATCACATGCGTGGTGTTGCCGGTCAGGAACGCGCCGCTCCCGCACCCGGCCACGAACAGGCCCACCCCGATCAGCCAGTACGGCGTGCGGACCCCCGCCGTCAGCGCGAGCGCCGCCAGCCCCGCCGCGCTCATCAGCGCCCCGCCCACGGCCAGCGCGTACGGCGAGACCCGCCGCCCGAGCGCGCCCGTGACCGGCGAGGCCACCGCCATGCCCACCGGCACCGGCAGCACGCCCAGCCCGGCGGTGAAGGCGTCCACGCCCCGGGCGGCCTGGAAGTACAGCGCCACGAGCAGGATGAGCGACGCCCGCGCCATGGCGTTGCAGAAGGACGCGAGGTTGGCGCAGGCCAGCAGCCGCCCGCCGAACAGCCGCGGGTCCAGCACCGGATGCGCGGCCCGCCGCTCCACCAGCACGATCACCGGCGCCAGCACCGCGAACACCGCCGCGCCGGCGATCACGACCGGGCCGGTCAGGCCGGCCGAGCCCGCCTCCGACACGGCCAGCAGCAGCGCCGACAGCGCGGCGAACACCAAGGCGTTGCCCAGCGCGTCCACCGGCTGCCGCGGCCCGCGGGGCATCCGGCGCAGCGTCACGGCGCCCCAGGCCAGCGAGACGATTCCGGCGGGCACGTTGACCCAGAAGATCCACTGCCAGCCGGCCGTCTCGGCGATCAGCCCGCCCAGCGTGGGCCCGGCGAGCTGCGCCACCGACAGGGTGCCGATGTAGACGCCCATGCCCTGGCTGAGCCGGTCCGGCGGGAACGCGTCGGTGATGATGACGGTGCCGTTGGCCAGGATCATCGCCGCCCCGACGGCCTGCACGACGCGCATCGCCACCAGGAACCACACCCCGGGGGCCAGCCCGGCCAGCAGCGAGGCCGCGGTGAACAGGGCGAAGCCCGCCAGGTACACCTCGCGCCGTCCCAGCAGGTCGGCCACCCGGCCGAAGAACACCAGGCTGGCCGTGTTGACCAGCAGGAACGACAGCAGGATCCAGCCCGACTCGAACGGCCCCGCCTGGAAGTGCCGCACCACCGCGGGCAGCGCCACGTTGAGCGTGCTCCCGGCGATCCCGATGAGCACCAGGCCGAGGCTCGTGACCGAGCACACCCGCCAGGCGTAGCGCAGCCGGGAGGAGTACTCGGCCGAGGAGTCGCGGGAGCCGAGCTCCTCAGCGCGCACGCTTGCGCAGCCCCTCCAGGTCGTGGATCACCACCCGCCGCCGGCCGGTCTCGATCAGGCCCCGGTCGCGCAGCGTCCGTAACGCCTTGCTCACCGCCTCACGGGAGGCGCCGGTCCAGCCGGCCAGCTCGTCCTGGGAGAGCGGCAGCGCCACGCGTACCCCGCCGTTGGTCTTCTCGCCGTAGCGGTCGGCCAGCTCCAGCAGCCGCGTCGCCACGCGTCCGGTGGTGTCGAACGCGCCGTACTCGACGCGCTTCCGGTCGGCGTCGCGCAGCCGTCCGGTGATGAGCCGCATGAGCAGCACCGCGACCCGCCCGTGGGCCTGGAGGAACGCGGGGAAGTCGCGGACGACGACGCCGGCGGCCGGCTCCAGCGTGGTCACGGTCGCCGAGCGGGGCGAGCCGTCGATGGCGCACATCTCGCCGAGCAGGGCCCCGGGCCCGCGTACGGCCAGCACCACCTCGGTGCCGCTGCTCGTGTGCGAGGAGACCTTGACCCGGCCCTCGGTCAGCACGAGCACCCAGTCGGACGTGTCGCCCTCGGTCATCACGGTGGACCCGCGCTCCCACCGGCGCGGCCGGCCGGCCGCGCGCAGGGCCGCGACCTCGTCGGGGGTGAGCATCGAGAGGAACTCGCCGGGCTCAGGGTTCATGGGCCCGATTATGTCGGCAGAGCGGCGCCCCTTCCATGGCAGCGAGCCGTTTCACGGCAGCGAGGTCAGGACGTACGCCGCGACGGGCTCCTCCTTGCCCTTGAGGCTCAGCTTCCCCAGCGGCGTGACCTCGGGCCCGTATCCGAGCTGCCGGAGCGTGGTCTCGCCGATCACGACAGTGCCTGGCTCGGCGAGCGACTGGAGCCGGGCGGCCACGTTCACGCAGTCGCCCATGGCGTTGAAGCCGCGCAGCTGCGGGCTGCCGATGTTGCCCACGAGGGCCGGCCCGGTGTTCACCCCGACCCGGAACGTCGGCCACTCCACGTCGTCCACCCGCTCCCACGAGACCTCCTCGGCGATCTCGGCGGCGGCCCGCTGCATGGCCAGCGCGGCCCGGCAGGCGGCCGCGGCGTGGTCGCTCTGAGCGGCGGGGGCGTTGAACAGCGCGAGCAGCGCGTCGCCGACGAACTGCACGATCGTGCCGCCGTTGTCGAGGATGCAGGGCACGGCCGCCGAGTGGTAGCGGTTGAGCATCTCGACGATCTCGCCGGGCGTGACCCGTTCGGAGAACGTGGTGAAGCCCTTGAGGTCGGCGAACAGCGCGGTCAGCTCCTTGAGCTGGCCGCCGAGCTCGGCCTGCGACGGGTCGGCGAGCAGGGCCTGCGCCACGTCGGGCGACATGTACTGCCGGAACAGGGTGTCGAGCTCCTGGTAGAGGCGGGCGTTCTCCAGCGAGATCGACAGCTGCCCGGCAAGGGTGGCGGCCAGCGCCTCGTCCTGCGGGGTGCGGCCGACGGGCACCTCCAGCGCCCCGGCCAGCCGGCCCTTGACCGTCAGGGGGAAGGCGAGCAGGTGGTCGCGCCGCACGGGCCGGTGGCCGGGGAAGTCGTACTCGCGGGAGCCGATGTGGGCGCGGCCCTCCGAGACCAGGCCGATCCGCACCTCGCCGAACGCCTGGCGGACGCGTTCGAGCGCGTCGGTCAGCAGCTCGGTCTCGGGCAGGCCGACGCGGGTGCGCGTGCTCACGTCGACGAGCGCCGCCAGCCGCTCCGACATCTCCCGCTCGTTGGCCAGCGCCTGGCCGGCCCGGTCGAGCACGGCCGCCTGGCCCTCGTTGAGCCGGAACTTGCCGGACAGCCGGGTCGCGGCCAGCGGCTCGCCCCGCCGTACGTGCTCGACCAGCTCCTCCAGCGCCTCGTCGTACTGGGCCTGGATGCGCGCCACGGTCGCCGACAGCGCCACCGAGTCGAACAGGCCCGCGCTCGACCCCTCGCGCCTGAACTGCAGGTAGGCGCTGTAGGCGACGAACACGAACGCGAAGGTCAGCAGGACGTGCCACTCCCACCACGTCAGATGCCAGTTGTGCTGCGACATCCCGGCCGCCATCGACTCGGCGAGCAACGCGTACGCGGTGATGAGGCTGACCAGCATGGCCGAGGGCCGCCGCCGGTGCAGTCGGAACATCATCACGGCCGCCGCCACGTACAGCGCGACGCCCGGCAGCGAGCCCCACGCCACCCAGGAGGAGTACGCGGTCAGCGGCGGCTCGCTGAGCGGCGTCAGCCCGTCGATGAGCGACGCCAGCCCCCACAGGACCATGAAGCCGACCAGCACGCCCCGGATCAGGTGCCGGGAGGCGAGCACGGCCGTCGCCGCCCGCTCGCCCAGCGGCAGTGCCGAGACGAACGCGAACCCCGCGGCGACCGTGAGCCCGGCCTGCTGCCCGAGGTCGAACCCGAGCGACCCGGTCGGCAGGATGACCCGCGGGGTGGCGAGCCCGTGCAGGAAGAAGAACCCGGCGCTGGTCAGGAAGACCATCGACACCAGGAACAGCCGGGCGTCCGCGCGCCGGGACGACGCCTGGCTGATGAGCCCGCCGAGCACGACGTTGATCCCGGCCACCATGATGATCATCCAGAAGTGGCTGGGGTTGTGCTGCCACATGACGTTCAGGTGCGGCTCGCTGAGCAGGAGCCAGAGGCCGAGCAGCGGCAGCGCCAGGTGAAGGGCCCAGACGACCCCCCGCACCGGCTGTGTGGCGGGCGGGAGGTAGGGACTCTCCGTCGGCACGGTCATCCTCCGTCGCGTGGGGGTTGGGCCGGGGACAGACCTGATTATCCATCGGGGGTGCCTCCGTCCAACGCGTCCTTTTACGCAGAGCCGATCATCTTGACCCGTCAAGTGACGTCAACCGTGCAAGTCACGAAAAGTGCCGTGATGAACACGTTATGTAGCAGGTGTCATCCGATGGAACGGTTGAAACGTGAACCTCATGCTCAACACGAGCAACACACGCTGGAAGGAAAGCCGTGGCTATGAAGGTTCGCGGTGGGCGCACGCTCACACTCGCCACTGTCGGAGCGCTCGCGCTGTCGCTCCTCGCCGTCGGTGGCGTCGCCACCGCCTCGTCCGGCGGCGAGGTGTACGCGTGCGTCAACAAGAAGTCGCGGTACGCCCGCATCGTCAACGCCACCACCCCGTGCCGGAAGACCGAGATCCGGATGGTGATCGGCGGCGGCACGTCGACGACCACGATCACGGAGGGCACGAAGGGCGACACCGGCGCTCAGGGCCCGAAGGGCGACACCGGCCTCCAGGGCCCCCGCGGTCCGCAGGGCCTGCCCGGCAAGAACGGCAAGGACGGCCTCAACGGCAAGAACGGCGAGAACGGGAAGGACGGGAAGAACGGCGTCGACGGCAAGGACGGCAAGGACGGCCTGCCGGGCAAGGACGGCAAGAACGGCGAGGACGGGAAGGACGGCAAGCCCGGCCTCCCCGGCAAGGACGGCAAGGACGGTCAGGACGGGAAGAACGGCCTGCCCGGCAAGGACGGTAAGGACGGTCAGGACGGGAAGAACGGCCTGCCCGGCAAGGACGGCGTCAACGGCAAGAACGGTGAGGACGGCAAGGACGGCAAGGACGGCGCCACGTACACGAGCTACTCCAAGAGCGCCGCGCTCAGCGGCACCTCCGGCTCGGTCTCCTGCGCCACCGGCGAGCTGGTCACCGGCGGCGGCTTCAACCTCACCCCGTCCTACCGGCCCGTGTCCAGCATGCCGAACGGCAACGGCTGGTCCGTGACCGCGACCAAGGCCAACGACGACAAGGACTTCACCGGCGGCGGCAGCGCCGGCACCGTCTACGTCGTGTGCCTCAAGAAGGCCTCCTGACGAGACGGCGAAGGGCCGGTACGGCGCACCGTACCGGCCCTCGACGCGTCACTCAGCCGAACAGGGCGGGCAAGGTGCCCGTGTGGGTCTCGCGCAGCTCGGAGACCGGCACCTCCAGCACGCCCTCGACGACCAGCGCGTCGCCACCGGTGACGCCGAGCCCGTAGCAGGGCACCTCGTGCTCGGCGCAGAGCGCGGCGAACTCCTCGAACGCCTCCGGCCGGACCGTCACCAGCGCCCGCGCCGCCGACTCGCTGAACAGCCCGGTGAACGGGTCGTCGTTCAGCGTCACGGTGGCGCCGACGCCCCGGGCGAGGCACGCCTCGGCCAGCGCGATCGCGAGGCCGCCGTCGGACAGGTCGTGCGAGCCCTCCAGGAGCCCGTGCCGGGCGGCCTCGACCAGCACGGTGGCGAGCGCCTGCTCGGCCCCCAGGTCGGCCCGCGGCGGCAGCCCGCCGAGGTGGCCATGGACGACGTGCGCCCACTCCGACCCGCCGAACTCCTCGCGCGTCTCGCCGAGCAGCGCCACTCGCAGCCCCTCGCCGGTGAACCCGGACGGCACCCGCCGGGCCACGTCGTCGATCACGCCGAGCACGCCGACGACCGGCGTCGGGTGGATGGCGGCGGAGCCGGTCTGGTTGTAGAAGGAGACGTTGCCGCCGGTGACCGGCACGCCGAGCGTGCGGCAGGCGTCGGCCAGGCCGCGCACGGCCTCGGCGAACTGCCACATGACCTCGGGGTCCTCGGGCGAGCCGAAGTTGAGGCAGTTGGTGACGGCGAGCGGCTTGGCGCCGGTCACGGCGACGTTGCGGTACGCCTCGGCCAGCGCGAGCTGCGCTCCCGCGTACGGGTCGAGCTTGGCGTAGCGGCCGTTGCCGTCGGTGGCGAGCGCGATGCCGCGCGTCGTCGGCTCCGCTCCGGCCATCACCTCGGAGACGCGCAGCACGCCCGCGTCGGCCGGCTGGGCCAGCACGGTGTTGGAGCGGACGTACCGGTCGTACTGGGAGGTCACCCACTCCTTGTCGGCCAGGTTGGGCGAGCCGAGCAGCCGCAGCAGCGTCGCGCGCAGGTCGGCGGGCCGCTCCAGCCGGTCGGGGGCGTCGGCGTTGAGCGCGGCCTGACCGGCGGGCTCCTGGTAGGGGCGCTCGTAGACGGGTCCCTCGTCGGCGGCGGTGCCCGGCGGGATGTCCACGATGACCTCGCCGTCCCACGTCATCACGAGGCGGCCGGTGTCGGTGACCTCGCCGATGACGGTGGCCGGGACGTCCCACTTCTCGCAGATCGCCATGAACGCCGGGATGTCCTCGGGGCGCACGACGGCCATCATGCGCTCCTGGGACTCGCTCATCAGGATCTCCTCGGGCCGCAGCGACGGGTCGCGCAGCGGGACGAGGTTGAGGTCGACCTGCATGCCGCCGGTGCCCTTGGCGGCCAGCTCGGTCGTGGCGCAGGAGACGCCGGCCGCGCCGAGGTCCTGGATGCCCACGACCACGTCGGCCGCGTACAGCTCCAGGCAGCACTCGATGAGCAGCTTCTCCATGAACGGGTCGCCCACCTGCACGGCGGGCCGCTTGGCGTGCGACTCGTCCTCGAACGTGGCGCTGGCGAGCACGGACGCGCCGCCGATGCCGTCGGGGCCGGTCGAGGCGCCGAACAGGACGACCTTGTTGCCGGGGCCGGGCGCGGTGGCCAGCTTGATCTGGTCCTTGCGCAGCAGGCCCACGCAGAGCGCGTTGACCAGCGGGTTGCCGATGTAGCAGGGGTCGAAGACGACCTCGCCGCCGATGTTGGGCAGGCCCAGGCAGTTGCCGTAGTGGCTGATGCCCTCGACGACGCCGGGCAGTACCCGCCGCGTGTCGGGGGCGTCGGCGGCGCCGAAGCGCAGCGCGTCCATCACCGCGATCGGACGGGCGCCCATCGACATGATGTCGCGCACGATGCCGCCGACGCCGGTGGCCGCGCCCTGGTGCGGCTCGACGTACGACGGGTGGTTGTGCGACTCGATCTTGAACGTGGCGGCCCAGCCGTCGCCGATGTCCACCACGCCGGCGTTCTCGCCCATGCCGACGAGCAGCGCCTCGGACTTGGGCGCCTTCGTGGCGAACTGCCGCAGGTGCACCTTGGACGACTTGTACGAGCAGTGCTCGGACCACATGACGCTGTAGATGGCCAGCTCGGAGCCGGTGGGACGGCGGCCCAGGATCTCCTTGACCCGGTCGTACTCGTCCTGCTTCATCCCCAGCTCGGCGAACGGCATCGGCTCGTCCGGGGTGCTCTCTGCTCGCTTGACGGAGTCGGCGCTCATGCGTTGACCAACCTCTTGAGGATGGAGGTGAAGAAGCCGAGACCGTCGGTGCTCGGGGCGCCGACCAGGTCCTCGACCGCGTGCTCGGGGTGCGGCATGAGGCCGACCACGTTGCCCGCCTCGTTGCTGATGCCGGCGATGTCGTTCATCGAGCCGTTCGGGTTGCCGACGTAGCGCACGACCACCCGGCCGGTGGCCTCCAGTTCGGCGACCGTGTCGGCGGAGGCGACGTAGCGGCCCTCGCCGTGCTTGATCGGCAGCACGATCTCCTGGCCCTGCCCGAAGGCCGACGTCCACGCGGTGCCGTTCTGCTCGACGCGCACCGGCTGGTCGCGGCAGACGTAGTGGAGGGAGGCGTTGCGGGTCAGCGCGCCCGGCAGCAGGTGGGCCTCGCAGAGGATCTGGAAGCCGTTGCAGGTGCCGAGCACGGGCAGCCCGGCGCGGGCGGCCGGGATGAGCTCGTCCATGAGCGGCGCGAACCGGGAGATGGCGCCGCAACGGAGGTAGTCGCCGTAGGAGAAGCCGCCCGGCAGGAACACCGCGTCGACCCCCTTGAGGTCGTGGTCGGCGTGCCACAGCGGAACCGCCTGCGCGCCCACGAGGTGCACGGCTTTGGCGGCGTCCTGGTCGTCGAGAGTTCCTGGAAACGTGACTACGCCCACACGGGCAGCGCTCATGACAGTCGTCCCCTTCTGAGGAATGCGCACGCGCGCCACCGTCGCTCAAGGTGGACGGGGCGGCACACCCAGGTTATCGGGTGCGACCGGATGTTCCTCGCCGGGCATGCTCGCCGGAGGGTCGCGCGGGGTCAGACGGCGGCGAGCTCGCGGGGACGGGCCGCGGCCTCGTCGTCCCAGGACAGCAGCTTGCGCAGGTGGACCGTGGTGCCCCGGCCGGGGGTGACGCCGAAGGAGATCTCGTCGACCACGGAGCGCATGATGAGCAGCCCCCGGCCGTTCTCGGTGTCGGAGGGAGGGAAGTGCAGCGGCATGGAGGGGAGGCCGCCGCCGTTGTCGGCCACGCGCACGTCGCAGCGGCCGTAGCCGATCGCCGCGGTCACCTCGTAACGGTTGCCCGGACCGCCGTGCCGGACGGCGTTGGAGCACGCCTCGGAGACGGCGAGCAGCATGTCGGAGATGCAGGTCTCGCTCACGCTGAGCGAGCGCATCGCGTCTCCGAGCACCCGCCTCACCATCGGTATGCCGATCGCATCCCGGGGCAGTGCCAACGAGAACTCAATATCCACCGGACTCCTCCGGGCTCCGGAATGTCACCTGGAGTAGGTTTCCCCGTGAAAACGGGGCTAACCGCAAAATCACGCTGTTGTTATTTACTGTTGGCACGCCCGTGGCATTGTGGCACGCCCGAACCCGGCTTTAAGCCGCCAAGGGGAAATCCAGCCGCCAAATGTGATGTCTAGCCCTCAACCCGGACGCTGTAGTCCTCGATCACCGTGTTGGCGAGCAGGGTCTCGGCCATCTTACGGACCTCGGCCAGCGCCGTCTCGTCGGCCGGGCCGTCCAGCTCGATCTCGAACCGCTTGCCCTGGCGCACCTCCGACACCCCGGAGAAGCCCAGGCGGGGCAGCGCGCGGGCGATCGCCTGGCCCTGGGGGTCGAGAATCTCCGGCTTCAGCATGACGTCTACGATGACGCGCGCCACTGCGTTCCTCCTGGTACGGCGGGTTGGGAAAGCCAGCCTACCGGCGCGTGTGGCAGACGGCACAACGGGAACGGGGAAGACCATGGGGCTTGCGCGGAGGGCTGTGACGTCTGCCACGATGTCCCCACACGCGTACGAACCACCACCACATGGTCCGACGCTCACAAGGCCGGCATGAGGTGGCAATCCCGCCCAAACCGGCCCCGACCGCACAGGAGTGGCACGTGACCGCCGACGCCTCTCGTGGTGCCGCAGCACCTCCGGAGCTCGTCCAGCTCCTCACCCCGGAGGGTGAGCGCGTTGAGCACCCCGACTACGACATCGACCTCAAGCCCGAGGAGGTCAGGTCGCTCTACCGCGACCTGGTGCTCGTCCGGCGCATCGACCTGGAGGCCGTCGCCCTGCAACGCCAGGGCGAGCTCGGCATCTGGGCCTCGCTGCTCGGCCAGGAGGCCGCCCAGATCGGCTCCGGCCGCGCCCTGACCGACGCCGACATGGCCTTCCCGACCTACCGGGAGCACGGCGTCGCCTGGTGCCGCGACGTCGACCCGGTCAAGCTGCTCGGCCTGTTCCGGGGCGTCAACCACGGAGGCTGGGACCCCAGGGAACACAACTTCCACCTCTACACGATCGTCATCGGCAGCCAGACCCTGCACGCGGTCGGCTACGCCATGGGCATCCAGCGCGACGACGCGCCCGCGGCCACCATCGCCTACTTCGGCGACGGCGCCACCTCCCAGGGCGACGTCAACGAGTCGTTCATCTGGGCCAGCGTCTTCAACGCGCCGATCGTGTTCTTCTGCCAGAACAACCAGTGGGCGATCTCCGAGCCGCTGGAGAAGCAGACCCGCATCCCCCTCTACCGGCGGGCCTCCGGCTTCGGCTTCCCCGGCATCCGGGTGGACGGCAACGACGTCTTCGCGTGCCTCGCGGTCACCCGGCAGGCCCTCAAGAACGCCCGCGAGGGCCAGGGCCCGACCCTGATCGAGGCGTACACCTACCGCATGGGCGCCCACACCACCACCGACGACCCCACCCGCTACCGGGTCGCCAGCGAGCTGGAGGCGTGGAAGCTCAAGGACCCCATCGAGCGGGTCAAGTCGTACCTGTTCAAGAACGAACTGGCCGACCAGGCCTTCTTCGACTCCGTCGAGGCCGAGGCCGACCAGCTCGGCGCCGACCTGCGCCGGCGCTGCCTGGCCATGCCCGACCCCGGGCCGCTCGACATCTTCGACCACGTCTACGCGGAGCCCCACCCGCTGATGGACGAGGAGCGCGCCCAGTTCGCCGCCTACCTGGAGGGCTTCGAGCAGCGATGACGATCCTGAGCCTGTCCAAGGCGCTCAACGAGGGCATGCGCAAAGCCATGGAGGACGACCCCAAGGTCCTCATCATGGGCGAGGACGTCGGCAAGCTCGGCGGCGTCTTCCGCGTCACCGACGGCCTGCAGAAGGACTTCGGCGAGGACCGGGTCATCGACACCCCGCTCGCCGAGTCCGGCATCATCGGCACCGCCATCGGCCTCGCGCTGCGCGGCTACCGGCCGGTGTGCGAGATCCAGTTCGACGGCTTCGTCTTCCCGGCGGCCGACCAGATCATCACCCAGCTCGCCAAGATGCCGATGCGCTCGCTCGGCGCGATCAAGCTGCCGGTGGTCGTCCGCATCCCCTGCGGCGGCGGCATCGGCGCGGTCGAGCACCACAGCGAGTCGCCCGAGGCGTACTTCACCCACACCGCCGGCCTGCGCGTCGTCGCCTGCTCCAACCCCGCCGACGCGTACGCGATGATCCAGCAGGCCATCCGCAGCGACGACCCGGTCATCTTCTTCGAGCCCAAGCGCCGCTACTGGGAGAAGGCCGACATCGACACGGCCGACACCGGCTGGTGGACCCCGCTCGACAAGGGCAAGGTCGTCCGCCCGGGCACCGACGCCACGCTCATCGCGTACGGGCCGATGGTCAAGACCTGCCTGGAGGCCGCGACGGCGGCCCAGGACGACGGCAGGTCCCTGGAGGTCATCGACCTGCGCTCGCTCAACCCGCTCGACACCCCGCTCGTCATGGACTCCGTCCGCCGCACGGGCAGGGTCGTGGTGGTGCACGAGGCGCCGGTCAACAGCGGGTTCGGCGCCGAGCTGGCGGCGCGGATCACCGAGCAGTGCTTCTACCACCTGGAGTCGCCGGTGCTGCGCGTCGGCGGCTTCTCCACCCCGTACCCCCCGTCCAAGCTGGAGGAGCACTACCTGCCCGACCTGGACAGGGTGCTCGACGCCGTCGACCGCGCCTTCGGCTACTGAGAGGGGACTCGTTTTCATGCGACGTGAGTTCAAGCTCCCCGACGTCGGCGAAGGGCTGACCGAGGCGGAGATCGTCCGCTGGCACGTCAAGGAAGGCGACGCGGTCAAGGTCAACCAGATCGTCGTCGAGATCGAGACGGCCAAGTCGATCGTCGAGCTGCCGATCCCGTGGGACGGGCTGGTCGCCGGGCTGATGGCCGAGGCCGGGCAGACGGTGGACGTGGGCGTGCCCATCATCGCCGTCGACACGGCCGAGGAAGGCGGGGCTCCCGCTCCCGCCCCCGCCTCGTCCGGGGAGGCCGCGTCCGATGTGGACGGGGCGCCCGGTCGTGGCGCGGCGCTGGCCGACGACATGGTGCCGCGGCCGCCCGAGGAGGGCGCCGTCGAGCCGGGCGTCCACGGCAGCCCGGCGCCCAAGGAGGAGCGCCAGGCGGTCCTGGTCGGCTACGGCGTCAAGACCGGCGCCACCAAGCGCCGCCCCCGGAAGGGACGCCCGGCAGGCCCCGGCACG
>NZ_JBFAIA010000151.1:0-19486 GCF_040654455.1 Nonomuraea sp. NPDC050691 | reverse complement strand
GCCCGACAGCAGCGCCGCGTACGCGGCGGCGCCGGCGTGCTCGGCCACCACCCGGTGGCGCTCCCACAGCGCGCGCCGCGCCGCGACGACGGCCTCGTCCGGCACGAGCACGCTCGCCAGAGTCCCCTCCGCGACGGCCCGCGAGCAGATCCCGTACGCCAGCTCGCCGATGCGGCTCGCGCCGAGGGCGTCGGCCGCCACCCCGCTGACCGGGACCTGGACCGGCTCCCCCGCCCGCAGCGCCTCGTGCAGCGTGGGGCAGAGCTCCGGCTCCACGGCGACGATCCTCGGCCGAGGCGTCCCGCTGCGCGACGCACCGCCGCTACGGACCGCGCCGCTGCCGACCGCGACGCCGGAGACGAGCCCTCCGCCGCCCACGGCCACGAGGATCGTGTCGATCCCCGGCGCCTGCTCGGTCAGCTCCAGCCCGAGGGTGCCCTGGCCGGCGATCACCTCGGGCTGGTCGTAGGCGTGGACCGCGAGCGCGCCCGTCTCGGCGGCGCGCTTGGCGGCGGCCTCGGCGGCCGCCGCGTAGATGGCCCCGGTCTGCCGGATCTGCGCGCCCAGCGCCCGCAGCCCCGCCACCTTGACGGGGCTCGTGACCTCGGGCACGAAGATCTCGGCCCGGACGCCGAGCGCGCGGGCCGCGTGGGCGACGGCCAGGCCGTGGTTGCCGCCGCTGGCCGCTATCACGCCGGCCGGCGGCAGCTCGCCCGCGGACAGGATCCGGTTGAAGGCGCCGCGCACCTTGAAGGAGCCGGCGTGCTGGAGCTGCTCCAGCTTCAGGTACAGCCCCGGTGACACCTCGAGGACGGGTGTGCGCAGCGCGTGCCCCGCGATCCGGCGGGCCGCACCCGTCACGTCCTCGTACGTCACCGTCATGACGGCTCCCCTTCGATCGTCCGCGCGCCCGTCCGCTGGGAACCGGGTGTGTTTCCCGGACTAGTCTGTCAGCGCCTGCTCGATGTCGGCCCAGAGGTCCTCCGGGTGCTCGATGCCGACCGCGAGACGTACCGTGCCCTCGCCGATGCCGTGCCGGGCCAGCTCCTCGGCGCTGAGCGAGCGGTGCGAGGTGGTCGCCGGGTGCATCGTGAGCGTCTCGACGCCGCCCAGCGACGGCGCCAGCAGGGCGAGCCGTACAGACCTCATGAACCTCTCCCCCGCCGCGCGCCCGCCCACGAGGTCGAACGCGAACACGCCGCCGAAGTCGGGCAGCAGCTTGCCGGCGATCTCGTACGACGGGTGGGACGGCAGGCCGGGCCAGTGGACCGCGGCGACGGCGGGGTGCTCGGCCAGCCGGGTGGCCAGCAGCCGGGTGTTGGAGCAGTGGCGCTCCATGCGCAGGCTAAGCGTCTGCATGCCGCGCAGCGTGAGCCAGGCGGCGAACGGGTCGGCCGAGGCGCCGAGCACCGTGGAGTAGTGCCACACCTTGTCGTACAGGTCGTGGTCGCGGAAGACGGCCAGGCCGCCGACCACGTCGGTGTGCCCGGACAGGTACTTGGTCGTGGAGTGGATCACGATGTCCGCGCCGTGCTCGATCGGGCGGCACAGCACCGGCGAGGCGAACGTGTTGTCCACCACCGAGACGACGCCCAGCTCGCGGGCCGCCGCGCACATCCCGGGCAGGTCGGCGACGAGGGCCATCGGGTTGGAGATGGTCTCCAGGTACAGGATCCGCGTCTCGGGGCGCGCGGCGTCGCGGACGGCGCCGGGATCGTCCTCGTCGACGTGGGTGACCGTGATGCCGTAGCGGGCGGCGAGGTCGTTGAGCGCCGCGGCGGTCCCGCCGTACAGGGACTTCTGCGCGATCACGTGGTCGCCCGGCTTGAGCAGGCCGAACAGGACCGTGTTGATGGCGCCCATGCCGGACCCGGTGGCGAACGCCGCGGTGCCGCCCTCCAGGCCGGACACGGCGCTCTCCAGGGCGCGCACGGTGGGATTGGTGTAGCGGCCGTACACGAACGGGCCGTCGGGGCGGCTCATCGCGTCGCCCATCACCGCCGGGTCGTCGAAGACGAACCCGGACGTCTGGTAGATCGGCATCGAGATCGGCCGGCTGTGCTCGACGGGCGGCTGCGGCAGGTGGACGACGCGGGTCTCGGGTCGGAGTTCGCTCATGTCATCCAGGATGTCCGCTCGAAGTGGCGTCTGTCAGATCCAATGCCGCAGAATTGGTCCATGAATGGGGCCAATGTGGGCATCGACGACTTGATCGACCTGCTCGGCCGGTGGGCGTCCGGGCGCGGGCCGCTCTACCTGCTGCTCGCCGGCCGGTTCCGGGACCTCATCGACGACGGGGTGTTGCCGCCCGGGGCGCCGCTGCCGCCCGACCGGACTCTCGCGCACCGGCTGGCCGTCGGCAGGGGGACGGTCGTCGCCGCGTACGACCTGCTCCAGCAGGAGGGACGCGTGACCCGCCGCCAGGGCAGCGGCACCCGGGTCGCGCCGCTGGAGCTGCCCGCCTCCCGCGCCGCCGACGGGGTGCACGCCAACCCCCTGCTCCTGCACATCCTCCACCCGCCGGACGGGGTGAGCCTGCTCACCTGCGCGGCGCCGGACCGGCCGCCCGCCGCGCTGACGGAGGCGTACGCGGAGGCGATCGGGCGGCTGGCCCACGTCCGCGACCTGGGATACCAGCCGGCGGGCAACCCGGAGCTGCGCGAGGCCGTGGCCGCCTCCTACCGCGACCGGGGTCTGCCCACGACGGCGGACGAGATCCTGGTCACGACGGGGGCGCAGCAGGCGCTGACGCTGCTGGCGGGACTGCTGCTGGCGCCCGGCGACATGGTGCTGACCCAGTCGCCCACGTACCCGGGGGCGCTGGAGGTGTTCCGG
This sequence comes from Nonomuraea sp. NPDC050691, assembly GCF_040654455.1. Lineage (NCBI taxonomy): Bacteria > Bacillati > Actinomycetota > Actinomycetes > Streptosporangiales > Streptosporangiaceae > Nonomuraea > Nonomuraea sp. NPDC050691. The sequence goes on along the minus strand of NZ_JBFAIA010000151.1, from coordinate 16,651 downwards.
CACGCCGCCGCGGTGGTGCGCCCGGTGGCGCTCACCGGCCCGGCGGCCGGGCCGGATCTGGCGGCGGCCCTGCGGGAGCGGCCGTCGCTCGTCTACACCGTTCCGACGGCGAGCAACCCGACCGGCGCCACCATGGACGCCGGCGACCGCAGGCGGCTGGCGCGGCTGGCCTGGGAGCACGACGTGCCGGTCGTCGACGACGAGGTCTGCGCCGAGCTGTGCTTCTCGGGCGAGACCCCGCCGCCCGTCGCCTCGTACGCCAGAGGCGAGCAGGTCATCACCATCGCCTCGCTGAGCAAGCTGGTCTGGGGCGGGCTGCGGGTCGGCTGGGTGCGCGCGCCGGCGCCGCTGGTGTCGCGGCTGGCCCGGCTGCGCGCCGTGCACGATCTGGGCGGCGAGGTGCTGAGCCAGGTCGCGGCGGCCGCGCTGCTGCGCCGGCTGCCGGAGATCCGGCCCGCGCGGGTGCGCGAGCTGCGCGCCAACCACGACCACCTCTGCGCCGAGCTGGCCGCGCGCCTGCCGTCGTGGTCGTTCGAGCGGGCGACGGGCGGGCAGACGATCTGGGTGCGGATCCCGCGCGGCGACGCCGACTCGTTCGCGCAGGTGGCGCTCAGGCACGGGGTGGCGGTGCCGCCGGGACGCTCGTTCGACCCGCTCGGCGGCCACGCCGAGTACATGCGGCTGCACTTCCTGTTCCCTCGGGACGAGCTGTCGCAGGCGGTCTCCGGCCTGGCGGCGGCGTGGGACGCCTACGACGGCACCCGCGGCCCCGCCTCCCGCCGGCCCCTCGTCGTGTGACCGTGAGCGATCCGCTGTGAGCTGACAGCGGCTCTCCGTCGCTCCCGGCCGCGCGACCCTGGAGGCATGACGACGACTTTCGTGTTCCTGCACAGCCCCGCGGCCGGCCCCTCGACGTGGGAGCCCGTCGCCGCGGCGCTGGAACGGCGGGGCCGCGCCGCCGTGATCCCCGACCTGACCCGCGTCACCGAAGGGGGTCCGCCGACCTGGCCGCGGGTGGTCGACGCGGTGCGTGACGCCGTTCCCGAGACGCCGCTGGTGCTGGTGGCCCACAGCAGCGCGGGCCTGTTCGCGCCCGTGGTCAAGGAGGGGCTGGGCGAACGGGTGGTGGCGTGCGTGTTCGCCGACGCCCACGTGCCGCCGCCCAAGGGGCTGGTCCAGGCCGCCGAGGAGCGGCGGCTGGAGTTCCTGCGTGCCCGGGCGGGCGACGACGGGCTGCTGCCGCGCTGGACCGACTGGTGGAAGGAGGAGGTCGTCGCCGCGATGCTGCCCGACCCCGCCACGCGGGCCAGGGTGGTGGCCGAGCAGCCCCGCCTGCCGCTCGCCTTCTTCACCGAGCGGATCCCGGTCCCGGAGGGGTGGGACCGGGTCAGGTGCTCATGCGTGTGGTACGGCCCGCCGTACGACGTGATGGCCGAGGAGGCGACGCGGCGCGGCTGGCCCGTGACCAGGCTGCCGGGCGGGCACCTGCATCAGCTGGTGGCCCCGGAGGCCGTCACCGACGCGCTGCTGAAGCTGTCGCGCATCTCGTGAATTCTTCACTGCCGCCGCCTGATACGCCCAGGAATAGTCGGGTTCATGACGGCTATACGCGTGGAAGCGCTCCGGAAGAGTCATGGACGGTTCGAGGCGGTGAAGGGCATCTCGTTCGAGGTGGCCGCGGGTGAGATCTTCGCGCTGCTCGGCCGGAACGGGGCGGGCAAGACGACGACCGTGGAGGTGCTCGCCGGGTTCCTGCGGCCGGACGGCGGGGCCGTGCGGGTGCTGGGGCTGGACCCGGCGGCCGAGCGGGCGGAGGTCCGGCGGCGCACCGGGATCATGCTGCAGGAGGCGGGGTTCTTCCCCGACCTGACGGTCGCGGCCACGGTCGACGCGTGGCGCGGCTTCACCGCGGCGCCCCGGTCCCGCGACGAGGCGCTGGAGCTGGCCGGGCTGGCCGGTCGGGCGGAGGTACGCGTGCGCCAGCTCTCGGGCGGGGAGAAACGCCGCCTGGACCTCGCGCTCGCCCTGCTCGGCCGCCCCGACGTGCTGTTCCTGGACGAGCCGACCACCGGCATGGACCCCGAGGGCCGCGCCGCGACCTGGGAGGTGGTGCGCGACCTCGCCCGGCGGGGCACCGCGGTGCTGCTGACCACGCACTACCTGGAGGAGGCCCAGCGGCTGGCGTCCGCGATGGCGATCATGGACGGGGGCGAGATCGTCGCCTCCGGCGGAATGGCCGAGACGCTCGCGGCGCGCGGCGGGCGGGTGTCCTTCCGGCTGCCCGCCGGGGTGGAGGCCGACGGCCTGCCGCTCCCCGTGACCGTGGACGGCGACGAGGCGGTCTGCCGCGCCGAGGACCCGGACCTGGCGGCGCAGACGCTGCTGAGCTGGGCCGCCGAGCGCGGGCTGCGGCTGCCGGGCCTGGAGGTCCGCGCCGCCACCCTGGAGGACCTCTTCCTCGACCTGCCGAAGCAGCCCCGATGACCCCGGCACCCGCCGCCACTCCGATGGCCCGGCCCCCGGCGTTCCCCGCGCCCTCGATGACGTCGATCTGGAGAAACCGATGACCCTGACCGCCACCTACCGGCTCGGCACGCGGCTGTTCTGGCAGGACCGCGCGCTGCTGCTCGGCTCCGTCGCCACCCCCGCCATGATCGCCATCGGGCTGCCGCTGCTCATGCGGCACGTGCGGGCGGACGGCGCCGCCGCGGCGACCACCCTGTTCCACGGCACCCTGGCCATCGTGCTGTCCATCACCGCGTTCATGAACGTCGCCGTGGCCCTGTCCGCCCGTCGCGACCAGCTCGTGCTGAAGCGGTTGCGCGCCACCACGCTCACGGACGACCGGATCCTGGCCGGCCAGATCGCGGCCACGGCCACGCAGACCGTGGCCGTGGTCGTGGCCTGCGCGGTGGCGGTGCACCTGACGGCCGGGGTGCCGTACCCCGCGAACCCCCTGCTGTTCGGCGCCATGGTGATCGCCGGATCGGTGGTGCTGGCGACGCTCGGGGCCGCGTACACGGCCGCGATCCCGCGCGCCGAGCTGGCCGGGGCCGCCTGCATGCCGGTGTTCCTGCTGTCGGGGATCGCCGCCGGCGCGATGGGCCCCATCCGCGAGGCGCTGCCGTCCTGGACGGGCACCCTGCTGGACCTGCTGCCGACCACGGCCGTCGTGGACGCCGTCAGGACCGGCGAGGTGGCCCGGCCCGCGCTCCTGCTGGCGGTGTGGGGCGTCGCCGGGGTCGTCGCGATCCGGCTCTGGTTCCGGTGGGAACCGCGCCGCTCCTAGCCGGTCATAATGGCCCGGCCATGACCTCCTCCTCCGCCCAGCGGCTCGCCCGCGTCCTGATCACGTCCGTCGGCGCCGTCTACACGCTGATCGGGCTGTCGTACTACGCGATCAGCCCCGGCTACGGCCTTCTCGCGACCGTGGCGATCGTCTCCGTGGCGGCGCTGCACTACCTCAACATGCGCGCCGCCCTGCGGGACGAGCGCCCGCCGCTCTTCCCCCTCACTCTGGTGCTCCAGGTGGTCGCGACGTACGGGCCGGACCCGTTCCTGCCGGGCGGCTGGTCGGGTGTCGCGGCGCCGATGCTGGGCGGCGCGGTGCTGGTGATGCTGCCGCTGCGCCTCGGCGGGCCGCTCGTCGCCCTCATGACGCTGTACGACACCGCCGCGATCTTCTCCGTGAACCCGGTGGTCGCGCTGTTCTACGGGCTGACCGTGCCCCTCACCAGCGGCATGGTCTACGCCCTGGTACGGCTGGTCCGGGTGACGTCCGACCTCGAACAGGCCAGGGCCGAGCTGGCCGAGGCGGCGGTCCTGCGGGAGCGGCTGCGCATCTCGCGCGACCTGCACGACGGCCTCGGCCGCAGCCTCACGGCGATCGCGCTCAAGGGCGACCTGGCGGGGCGGCTCATGCAGCGGGACCCGGCCGCCGCCCAGGAGGAGGTCGGCGAGCTGGTGCGGGTGGCGCGGGAGGCGGCGCAGGACGTACGGCAGGTGGCGCGCGGATACCGGGAGCTGTCCCTGGCGGGCGAGGCGAACCGGGGGGCGGCGCTGCTGGAGTCGGCGGGGGTGGGCTGCCAGGTCCACCTGGCGGACGTCACGCTGCCCCGGGCCGCCGAGGAGGCCCTCGCCTGGGGCGTGCGGGAGGCCGTCACGAACGTCCTGCGGCACAGCGCGGCGACCATCTGCACGATCGCCACGTCGCGGCGGGAGGGCGGCGTCCGGCTGGAGGTCACCAACGACGGCGTCCCGGCCGGACCGGCCGCAGGAGAGGGCGGGGCCGGGAGTGGACGGGCCGAAGGCGGAGGACGACCGGCCGGGGACGGCAAGGGCACGACCTGGGATGGGAAGGGCGGGGCCTGGGATGGGAAGGGCGCGGCCGGGGGCGGGCTGACCGGGCTGGCGGAGCGGGCGGCGCAGGCGGGTGGCACGGTGGACGCCGGGCGCACCCCCGCGGGCGGCTTCCGGCTGACGATGGAGGTCCCGGCATGACCGGCCGAGCGGGACGAAGGGGCCGGGAATGAGGGACAGAAGATGATCCGCGTCCTGCTGGCGGAGGACATGCACATGATCCGCGCCGCCCTCACGGCCCTGCTGCGGCTGGAGCCGGACATCGAGGTGGCGGGCGAGGTGACGAGGGGCGACGAGATCGTCCCGGCGGCGCTCCGGCTCCGCCCCGACGTCGCGATCGTGGACATCGACCTGCCCGTCCTCGACGGCATCACCGCGGCCGCGTCCCTGCGCGCCGAGCTGCCCTCGTGCCGAATCCTCGTGCTCACGGCGCTCGGCCGGCCGGGCCAGGTGCGGCGGGCGCTCGAGGCGGGCATCCAGGCGTTCCTGGTGAAGGACGCGCCGGGCGAACGGCTCGCCGACGCGGTCCGCAGGACGGCCGCGGGCCTGCGGGTGCTGGACCCGGAGCTGGTGGCCTCCGCCCTGCAGTACGGCGAGAGCCCCCTGACGCCCCGGGAGACGACCATCCTGCGGGAGGCGGCCCCAGGGTCCTCGGCCGAGGACATCTCGGCCCGCCTCCACCTGTCGGCCGGCACCGTACGCAACTACCTGACCAGCGCCATCACCAAGACGGGCGCCCGCAACAAGATCGACGCCATCCGCATCGCGGAGGACGCCGGCTGGCTGTGACCCGGCCTGCGCGGACGCGGACGGCTGTGACCCGGCCCTGCGCGGACAGGGCGGGAGCCGGTCAGAGCCGGGGGCCGGTCAAGCGCCGGGGCCGGTCAAGGGCTGAGGCCGGGGCCGGTCAAACGTCGGTGATGCGGATACCGGCGTGGGCCTTGTAGCGGCGGTTGATCGAGATGATGTTGGCGGTCAGCGCCTCGACCTGGTGGGCGTTGCGCAGCCGCCCGCCGTACACGCCGCGCACGCCCGGGATCACCCCGGCGAGCGCCTGGACCAGGTCGGTGGCCTCCCTGTCGTCACCGAGGACGAGCACGTCCAGATCGACCTTCTCCACGGCCGGGTCCAGCAGCACGACGGCCGACACGTGGTGGAACGCCGCCACGACGCGGCTGCCGGGCAGCACGGCGGCGGCCTGCTGCGCGGCGCTGCCCTCCTCCACGGGCAGCGCGTAGGCGCCCTGCTTGTCGAAGCCGAGCGGGTTGACGCAGTCGACCACGATCTTCCCGGCCAGCTCGTCGCGCAGCGACTCCAGCAGTGCCCGGTGCCCCTCGTACGGCACGGCCACGATCACGATGCCGGCCTCGGCTGCGACGGCCGCGTTCGCCGCGCCCCGCACGCCCTCGCCGAGGGAGGCGGCCGCGTCCTCGGCGCGTTCGGCGCTCCGGGAGCCGATCAGCACCTCATGCCCCGCCAGCGCGAACCGCCGCGCCAGCCCCTTGCCCTGGTCACCCGTGCCACCGAGGATGCCGATGGACAATCCGCTCACGTCAGTCATACCCCCGATCATGCCAGCTCGTCCGGGACGGCCCGGCCCGGCCCCGGCCCGGACGAGCCGGGCCCGGCCGCAGGGGGGACGGCCGGGCCCGGACACGCCGTACGAGCGGTCAGAGGGTGCCGACCGCGGGCAGGCCGGGTCAGCGGTCGCCGACCGCGGCGGGCCGGGTCAGCAGTTGCCGACCGCGGGCAGGCCGAGCACCCGCAGCGCCAGCCATTCGATCGCCAGCGGCCCTCCTTCGACCGCCCCGAGGACGTGGGAGTTCGCGGGCAGCGAGGTCCACCGGACGTTGGCGCCGGCCCGGCAGTACTCGGAGCGCAGCGTCGCGCCCACGGCCTGCGGGATGATCTCGTCACCCTGGGCGTGGTAGAGGAACACGGGCGCCTTGGGCGGCGTGGCGCCGAGACGGTTCTCGCTGAGGCGGACCCGCCACTTGGGCAGGTCGAGCAGGTCCACCGGGCTCAGGTCGGCGAACCGCAGCCCGGCCAGCTTGTCCTCCAGCTCGCCCACGCAGTCGTCGGCCGCGTCGCCGAGCAGGGCCTTGCCGCGGTCGTTGAGGTCGGCTTCGAGGTCGAGCTCGGGGTAGGCGGCGTCGAGGCCGACGCCGGCCGCCGCGGCGAGGCCGAAGTTCTGGTCGCCGTCCAGGTGGGTGGCCACCGCCCGCAGGTCGGCCGGCACGCCGCCGGCCGCCACGCCCTTGAGGCGCAGCTCGGGCGCGTACGAGGGCTGGAGCTGCCCGGCCCAGCCGGCGGACGCGCCGCCCTGCGAGTACCCCATGACGGCGACGGGGGCGCGGTCCGACAGGTTCGCGCCGGGGACCCGCGTCGCGGCCCTGATCGAGTCGAGCACGGCGTGGCCCTGGGAGACGCCCACCATGTACGTGTGCTGCCCGGGCGTTCCCAGGCCCTCGTAGTCGGTGATCGCGACCGCGAACCCCTTGAGCAGGAACAGGCTCACCAGAGCCAGCTCGGCCTCGCGGCCCTGGCTCATGCTGACGGAGGGGGCGCACTGGTCGCCGAGGCCGTGGGTGCCGGTGGCGTAGCCGATGACGGGCCGCCTGCCCAGGGGGTAGGCCGCCTTGGGCACGAGGAGGGTGCCGGACACGGTGTTGAGCTGCCCGGTGGCGGCGGTGGAGCGGTAGAGCAGGTGCCAGGCGTCGACCGGGACCTCCAGCAGCTTGCCCGGGAGGAGGTAGACGGTGGTCGGCTCGGCGGAGACGACGTCGCCGGGCGCCGCCGCGGCCTGGGACGCGGCCGTTGAGGACGCCGCGGCCTGGGACGCGGCGGCGGGTGACGCCGCGCGCGCCGGCGGGGCGGCCAGGAGGGACGCGATCACTAACAGGACGATGGACATGCTGACGCGGACACGTAGGGTCATGTGCCGCCCTCTCCGTGGGGGGATCGGTTGGGGACGGCGGCGCCGCGAGCCGATCGTTACCCGGCAGTAACCGCCTGTCAAGGCCCGAAATGACATGGAAGCTCCACAGATGTCAGATGGGCATGGCGGCGAAACAGGCCGACGGACCGGCGGCGGTCATGCACTATGGGGCGATGGACTCTGGTTCGGTGGACTTCCTCCGCGAGATCCTGGCCGAGACCGGATGGGTCGAGCGCACCCGCGAGTTCGGGCTCGCGCTGCGGGCGACCCGCTCCCCCGGCGGGCTGCTCCTCGTGGGAACTCCCGAGGAGGAGCCATGGCATCTGACCGCCCACCTCGGCGACGAGGCGCGGCTGTCGGGCCTGCCGCAGCTCGCCCCCACGCTCGTCCGCTGGTCGCCGCCGCCCGGGGCGCCCGCGCACCTGAGGGTCGGGCTCGACCGCGTGCGCGAGGCGGGCCGCGGCGAGACGCTGTTCGTGGTGGCCGAGGGGCCGGCCCCGGTGCCGCTCCTGGAACGGGTGGACGACGCCCGACGCGTCGGGGCGACGATCCTCGCGCTGGAGGGGGCGCATCCGGAGGTGGCGGGGCTCGCGCACGACGCGATCGCCGTGACGCCCGGCGGGCCGGTCTCGTTCGACGGCGCCCAGCATCTCGTGAGCGCCGCCGCCGGCGAGATCCCCCGGAACGCGGGGCTGCGCGAGCGGCTGGCCCGCCTGCTGGAGAAGGTCACCGGCCCCCAGGTCACCGACTGACACCATCCCGGCACCGCCGCCGCAGACCCCGCGTCGCCGCCGACAGACCCAGTAGCCGTCACAGACCCGGCGCCGCCGCCACAGGCCCGGAAATCGCCGGCCGGACCGGCGCTCGAAACCGGGGCGCGGGTCAGATCGGCTGGAGGTGGCCCTTGAGGCTGCCTTCCAGGGCCGCCGTGGCGTCCTCGATCGCGCCGATCACCACCGCCTGCACGGGGTCCGGCTCTCCCGACCGCGTACGGCTGACCCGGGTCACGGCGTCGAGCCGCCGCGCACCCACGTCCCGCAGCTCGCTCACCCGGACCTCGCCCTCCGGCACGTCGAGCAGCGCCAGCGTGGGCACGATCGCCACCCCGTGCCCGGCCGCGACCAGCGCCAGCGCCGGGCCGAACTCCGTGATGACGTGGACCTTGCGCGGCTCGAAGCCGTGCAGCCCGGCCAGCCGGTCCAGCGCCTGGCCGCACGCCTGGTCGGGCTCGCCCGCCACCCAGGGCACCTCCGCCAGGTCGGCCATGGAGCGCGGTGGGTTCGGCCACTCGGGCGGCACGACGATGCGGTACTCGTCGACGTACAGGGGGCGGGTGGCCAGCGACGGCTGCGACAGCACGGGCAGGCTCATGTCCTGCTCGGTGATGAGCACGTCCACGGCGCCCAGCCGCAGCTCCTGGAGCGCGGGCTGGCCGTACACCTCGTGGATGATCGGCGTGATGCGGGGATGGCGGGCCGCCAGCTCGCGCAGGGCGGGCACCAGCATGTGCTTGATCACGGTGGGGAAGGCGGCGATGCGCACGGGCCCCGCCAGCCGTTCGGTGAACCGGGTGAGCTCCCGCCGGGCCTCGGCCAGCTCCTCCTCGACGCGCTCGGCGTAGCCGGCGAGCACCCGGCCGGCCGGGGTGAGGGAGACGCGGCGCTGGGAGCGGTCGATGAGGGCCAGGCCCACCTCGCGTTCGAGCTGGGCGAGCTGCTGGGAGACCGCGGAGGGCGTCAGGTACAGGGCCTCGGCGGCGCGCATGACCCCGCCGCGGCGGGCCACCTCGTGCAGGACACGGAGGCGCCGGGGGTCGATGTCCATACAGGAAAGCTTACTTGCCGCTGTAGCAACCTTTAATTGCACTTTATGACTATTAATTCCCACAATGGAGGCATGGATCTGCTCTTCGAGGTGGCCGGCTGGCTGGGCGCGGGCCTCCTCCTGCTCGGCTACGGCCTCGTCTCCACCGGCCGGCTGCCCGCGGGCGGCATCACGTACCAAGTCGTCAACCTCGCCGGCTCGCTCGCCCTCATGGCCAACAGCGCCCGCAACGACGCCTGGCCCTCGGCCGGCCTCAACCTCGTGTGGGCCGGGATCGGCGCGGTCGCGCTGGTCAGGCTGGTACGGATCGGGGTGACGGCATGATCGTCGAGCTGAGCCACCGCATCGTCGAGGGCATGGTCACCTACCCGGGCGTGCCGGGCCCGGTTCTCGGCACGCACCTCAGCCGGGAGGACTCGCGCGAGGTGTACGCGCCGGGCACCGAGTTCCACATCGGGACGATCACGCTGGCCGCCAACACCGGCACCTACCTCGACACGCCCCACCACCGCTACGCCGGCGGGCCGGACCTGTCACAGGTGCCGCTGAGCAGCCTGGCCGACCTGCCCGGACTCGTGGTCCGGGCCACCGGCGCCACCAGCCGCGAGATCACCCTCGACCCCGGCCTCGACGTGCGCGGAAAGGCCGTGCTCGTGCACACCGGCTGGGACCGGCACTTCGGCACGGACGCCTACGTCCACGGGCACCCCTACCTCGCACCCGAGTCGGCGCGGCGGCTCGCCGAGCGGGGCGCGGCGCTCGTCGGCATCGACTCGCTCAACATCGACGACACCCCGCCACGCGGCGAGCGGCCCGCGCACACCATCCTGCTCGCGGCCGGGATCCCGCTGGTCGAGCACCTCACGGGGCTGGAGGCGCTGCCCGACGAGGGGTTCCGGTTCCACGCCGCGCCGCCGATGGTGGCGGGCATGGGCACCTTCCCCGTACGGGCCTACGCCGTCATCCCCTGATCAGCCTCGTCCTCTGATCAGCCGTCGTCCCTGATCAGACTCGTCCCCTGATCAGTCCTCGTCCGCGTCGGCCTCTTCCCACGCCTTGTTGCGCTCCGCCGCGCGCTGCAGGGCGCCGGCGGCCTCCTGCTCGCTCGCGTACGGACCCATCCGGTCCTTGTTGGGGCAGCCCTGCTCGGGCTCGACCCGCATGTGCTTGAGACAGAACCACCACTGGCCATCGCTCACGGGGGCTATTCTGCCCCGTAGACTCGTCTTTCATGACGACACTGCTCCAGCCCGGGCGAGTTTCGCCCATGCGAAAGGTCCCCGCGCACATCGAGCGGCCGGAGTACGTCGGAAAGAAGCGCCCCAGGACCGGCGAGGCCGACGTCAAGGACCCGGAGACCATCGAGCGGATGCGCGTGGCGGGCCGGATCGCCGCGCAGGCGCTCGAAGAGGTCGGCAGGAACGCCCGGCCGGGCGTCACCACCGACGAGCTCGACCGGATCGGCCACGAGTTCCTCCTCGACCACGGCGCCTACCCGAGCACGCTGGGCTACAAGGGCTACCCCAAGTCGCTGTGCACCTCGATCAACGAGGTCATCTGCCACGGCATCCCCGACGACACCCTGCTGCGCGACGGCGACATCGTCAACGTCGACATCACCGCCTACATCGGCGGCGTCCACGGCGACACCGACGCGACGTACCTGGTGGGCGAGGTCGACGAGGAGTCGCGGCTGCTGGTGGAGCGCACCCGTGAGGCGATGATGCGCGCCATCAAGGCGGTCGCGCCGGGCCGGCAGCTCAACGTGGTGGGCCGGGTCATCGAGGCGTACGCCAAGCGGTTCGGCTATGGCGTGGTCCGCGACTTCACCGGCCACGGCATCGGCACGACGTTCCACTCCGGGCTGATGGTGCCCCACTACGACGACCCGTCGCTGCGGGTGGAGCTGGTGCCCGGCATGACGTTCACCATCGAGCCGATGCTGACGCTGGGGACGATCGAGTACGACATCTGGCCCGACGGCTGGACCGCGGTGACCAAGGACCGCAAGCGCACGGCCCAGTTCGAGCACACGATCCTGGTGACCGAGACGGGCAGCGAGATCCTCACCACCCCGTAACCGGTCACCGGCGCCTGGGCACCGCCGCGGTGATGGTGGTGCCCTCGCCCTTCACGCTGCTGACCGACAGGGTGCCGCCGACCTCGGCGATGGCGGCCCGCATCCGCGCGATGCCGCGTCCGGCCTTCTCCGGCGGGAAACCGCGGCCGTGGTCGCTGACGGTCATGCGCAGCCCGTCGCGGCCCGCGGTGACGGCCACCGACACGACCTTCGCGCCGCTGTGCCGCTCGACGTTGGCCAGCGCCTCGTTGAGCGCCTCCAGGACCGCCTGGCCGACGGGGGCGGCCACGTCGGTGGCGGGCAGGGCCCAGATCTCCACGCGGACGCCGGTGCGCTCGGACCACTGCGTCAGCCGGCTCTCGAGCGTCTCGGCGAGGCTCGCCCCCCCACGCATGCGCGTTTCTTCCACCTCTGCTCGCCTTCCCGGGGCATCCCGGACTCCTGGCCGGACCCCACACCGGCGTCGCGCACCGGGTGGCGCGACCCCCCTCAAGGCCTCACGCACCCCTGCGGGAAGGTGATGCCCACCTCCCCGTAGGGCAAGGCTACCTGGCGGGTGGGAGACGTACGGCTTGAGGATAGATTGCCCTGCCGATCCGGCTACGCGCGCCCGCCCGGGGTCAGTCGGCCTGGTCGGCCTGGCCAGCCTTGTTGAGGCGCGCCAGGTAGGCGTTGTAGGCGTCGAGCTCGGGGTCGCCCGCGCCGCGGTCGGCCCGCCGGTCGGAGCGGCGCGCCTTGCGGTCCTCGTCCTGGTACCACTGCACGGCGATGGCCAGCAGCACGATGAGCGTCGGGATCTCGCCGAAGCCCCACGCGATCGCGCCGCCGTCGCGCTGCTCGTCGATGAGCGGCCCGCCCCAGGTGCGACCGAGCTGCTCGTACCAGTCGGACGCGATGACCGCGCCGGTCATCATGAGCGCGACGCCGAAGAACGCGTGGAACGGCATCGTGACGAACAGCGTCAGCAGCTTGCCCACGTACGGCAGCCGGTGCGGAGCCGGGTCGACGCCGATGATGACCCAGAAGAACAGCGACCCGGTGATCAGGAAGTGCAGGGTCATCCAGATGTGCCCGAGGTGCTCCTCCATGGCCGAGGCGAACAGCGGCGTGAAGTACAGCGCGTACGTCGAGGCGATGAACAGGGCGGTGGCGATGCCCGGATGGCCGACGACGCGCACGAAACGGCTGTGCAGGATCGTGGTCAGCCACTCGCGCGGCCCCCGGTCGCCGCGCCGGACGGCCGGCTTGAGCGCGCGCAGGGCGAGCGTGACCGGCGCGCCGAGCACGAGGAAGATCGGCACGATCATGGACAGGGTCATGTGCTCGATCATGTGGACGTCGAACATGACCTTGGCGTAGCGGGCCAGGCCGCTCTGCGTGGCGATGACGAGGATCGCCACTCCCAGGAACCAGGCCGCGGTGCGGCCCCACGGCCAGGCGTCGCCCCGCCGCAGCAGCCTGACCAGGCCGGCGGCGTACAGGCCGGCCAGGACGGCGGCCACGAGGGCGAAGAACAGGTCGAGCCACCACAGCGTCGCGAGGTTGCCCAGCGAGATCGGCGGCGGCACCGGGAAGCCGAGCAGCTCGAAGGCCCGGTCGGCGGGCAGGCTGACCTCCGGCGGGCGGGTGCGCGACAGGGCGACGGCCAGGCCGACGGTGGCGGCCATGAGCAGCGCCTCGCCGCCCGCGAGCCGGGTGAAGGCGTGCGGGCGGTCCGCGGCGAGCGCGTCGAGCGTGCGCTGCCGGTGCCACCAGCCGACGTAGCCGAGCAGCACGAACGCGACGATCTTCGCCACGACGAGCACGCCGTACGACGACGTCCACAGGTCGGACACGGAGGAGAGCCGGGCGACGACGCTGAACACGCCGGACACGCCGACGCCGATGTAGCACCACAGCGCCATCCGGGAGAAGCGGGCGGCGGCGATGTCGAGCCGCGGCTCGCGGCGGACGGCGTGGACGGCGACGACGACGAGGCCGCCCACCCACAGGGCCAGCGCCAGCAGGTGCAGCGACAGGGCGGAGGTGGCCAGGCCGTGGTTGGGCGAGGAGGAGGCGTGCCCGGTGAGCGCCGGCGGCAGCATCGTGACCAGCGCGAACACCAGCAGCCCGGCCGCCGAGCCGGCGGTGATGGCCCCGCGCGAGAACAGCGAGATGGCCACCGCGAACAGGATGACCAGGGTCAGCGAGATGCCCTGGCTGGTCTGGGTGGCGTAGGAGCTGAGGTAGTTGCCGCTGGCGACGGCCTGAAGGACGGGCTGCCCCCACGAGTCGGACACCTCGAAGACGAGGGTGAGGAACGCGCCGCCGGCCCAGGTCAGGGCGGCCCAGGAGGCGGCCCGGACGTAACCGGTGGCGCTCGCGCCGAGCATGCCCTTGTCGTTGGGCAGCAGCGCGGTGGCCGCCAGGAGCAGGCCCACGGTCAGCACGCCGGCGGCGTCCATCGCCAGCTTGGCCAGCGGCAGCCCCCAGCGGGTGACCGCCCCGGCGTCGGGCAGGCCGGCGATGATCCGCGGGAAGGCCGCGCCTCCGGCGATCATGGCGATCACCAGGGCGGCGACCGCCGCTGCCGCCGCCGCGAGCGCGAGACGCGCGGCTCTGGTCATGGCCGCTTCTTGCGCATGCTGATGAGGAAGCCGACGCCGATGCCCGCCAGCGCGCCGACGACGACGACCAGCCAGACGGGGAACGCGACCGACGAGGCGCTCGCCTGCTGCGTCTCGGCCGCCGCGGGAGCGGAGGAGGCCGGGGCGGCGGACGGCGCCTGCGCCTGCGTGGCGGACGGCTGGACGGCGGCCGTATCGGACGGCTGCGCGGCGGGCGTCTCAGTCGCGGGGCTCTGCGTCTCGGGCGTGGGGGCGCCCTTGACGGTGAAGGGGATCTCCCCCTCGATCGGGTGACCGTCGGAGGAGACGACACGGTAGGCGATCGTGTACTTGCCGTCGGGCAGCGTCTCCTTGAGTGCCTGGCGCACCACCGGGCCGTCGGTCTCGGCGGAGCCCGCCTGGTGCTGGGCGCCGTCGGCCCCCCGGACGATCACGAACGGCATGCGCACCCTGGCGCTGAACTCCAGCTTCACCTTCTCGACGGTCTTGACCGTGGAGCCCTTGGCCGGGTCGCTGCTCTTGAGCGAGTCGTGCGCCAGCGCGGGGCCGGCGGTGCCAAGCAGGATCAGGGCGGCGAGGAACGCGGTGATTGCCGCGATCGGGGTTCTTTTCATGGCAATCCCAGGCTACCGACGTCGCCGCCCGGTCCCTACTTCGGTCACAGACCCGCGCAGGCGAGGGCGCGCTGGTAGGCGGCGACGCTTCCCTCGGTGTCGCCGAGCTGCTCCATGCTCTCGGCCGCGGCGTACCACATGCCGGCGATCTGGCGCGAGTCGGGAAGCGGCGAGAGCCAGGCGCTGACGGCGCGCAGCTCCTCCTGCGCCTCCGCCTGCCGGCCCAGGCCGCCGTAGGCGCGGCTGACCATCAGGTGGGCCTCCGCCTCCTGCGCCCGCGCGGTCTCCGGCATCAGCGCGACCCCGGCGCGGCCGTGCTGGACGGCCCGCTCGAAATTGCCGGCCACGAGCTCGGTGCGCGCCAGCTCGACCTGGGCGTTGGCGCGGTCGAGCGTGCTCGCCGAGGTCTGCGTCAGCTCCTCTTCGGCCCGCGCCAGCATGGCGCGCACCTCGTCGACGGCTTCGGGGTGGAAGCGCAGCTTCTCGACGGCGTAGGCCACTCGGGCCCGGGCGAGGTTGCGCGGCTGTCCGTTCTCCGACTGGATCATCAGGGCCCGCTCGAGGAAGGCCAGGGACTCCTCGCCGTGGCCGGTGTTCTGTGCCACGACGGCGGCGTTCCAGCACGCCGCGACGATCGCCCTGGGCGAGCCCAGCATGTCGGCGGCGTTGAGCAGTTCGGCCGCGAACTGGCGGGCGCGCAGCAGATCGCCGCTGTAGAGGTAGGCGCCGAGCAGGGTCGCGCCCAGTTCGACCAGCCCGTCGGTCCAGGTCGGACGCGGCGAGACGCCGAGGACCGCCTCGCCCACCTTGATCGCCTCGCTGAGGCGGTCGCTCAGCCGGTAGCAGCGGCACAGGGCGATGGCTGTGTTGATCTGCCGCTCGGCGTCGAGCTCCTCGGTCTGCAGGCGGCGCAGCACGGCGATCGCCTCAGTCAGCTCCCCGCACGCCTCCAGGGCCAGCGCCAGCCCGTACTCGGTGTCCAGACGCAGCGACGTCAGGCCGGCCAGGTTGTGGTTCGCCATGAGCTCGGCGAACCTGGTGCGGGCCTCGATCACTTCGCCGTTCTCGAGAGCGAGCCGCGCGTAGCCGAGGGAGAGTTCGATGTCCTCCATCTGCTCGGCGGTCACGCCGTTGAGCAGATAGGAGAGCGAGCAGTCCAGCTTCTGGGCCAGCAGCTCGAGCACGGCCGGGGTCGGGGTACGCTTGCCACTCTCGATCAAGGAGACGTAACTGTCCGACAATTCCGGGTGGGCGAGCTGCGCCTGTGACAGGCCACGCTGCCGCCTCACCGTCTTGATGCGAAGTCCGACCAGGTCAGATGTGGTCACAGCTATCGCTCCCTGAGATGATGACGTCCGAACAACCTAGAGGCGAGGGAGAACCCCCATGCGCGCGCGCATTGCCCTGTCCGTGCTTTCCGCTTTGGTCACGGCTCTTGTAGTGGTCGGAGGCAATGCTACGGCCGATGCGGCCGTTTCGTCTCCATCGGATTCGAGCGCGATCTCGGAGAACTTCGGCACTCCCATTTGCTGCTGACCGTCGGCGGCTCCAGCTGTTGATCCTGTGTCCGGCATCCCGCCGGACGTAGGGCTCGCTCACCGGCCTTCCGGCTCAGCCCGCACGCAGCGCCAGGAAGAAGTCGACCCGGTCGGCCATCGACGACAGGTCGCGGCCGGTGAGCTCCTCCACTCGCCCGATGCGGTAGCGCACGGTGTTGACGTGCACGTGCAGCCGCTCCCCGCAGGCGTTCCACGAGCCCGCGCAGTCGAGGAACGTGCCGAGCGTCCGCACCAGCTCCGACTGGTGCCGGCGGTCGTAGTCGATCAGCGGCCCGAGCAGCCGGGCGGCGAACGAGCGCCGCACGTCTCCCGGCACCGTGGCCAGCAGCAGCGCGTGCGTGTAGATCTCGTCGCTGGTCACGACCCCGCCCGAGCGGGCCTCCGCCAGCCGCCTGGCGTGACCGGCCTCCTCGATGCCGCCCCGCAGGGCCGCCGCCCCGGTCAGCTCGCCGCTGAGCCCGACGCGCAGCCGCCCGTCGGGCAGCGCCGCCAGCACCTCCGCTCCCTGCCGTAGCCGCTCGGCCAGCTCGCCGGCGCTCGCGCCGCCCAGCGGCACCACCGCCACCGCGCCGTCCAGCCCCGTCACCGCAGGCGCGCGGTCCAGCGGCGTCACCATCGCCGCGTGGTCCACCCTCGCGGCCGCCGGGCGGTCCGGCCGCGCCGCCGCCGCG
>NZ_JBFAIA010000150.1:0-19778 GCF_040654455.1 Nonomuraea sp. NPDC050691 | reverse complement strand
GATCGAGCCGACCTTGGCGGTGATGAGGCCGGAGCCGGTCTCCTTCTTCGCCTTGACCGTGAAGTACCCCTGGTCGGTGGGTGCCACCTCGAACACGCCGGGTCAGCGGGTTGTGCGGACGGTGGTGGGGTGGTCCGCCGGGTCAGCCCTTCAGGCGGCTGTAGTTGCGGCGGGTGCGTTCGGCGCCCGCCGGGGCGTGCGCCATCAGGTCGGCGATCGTCTGGGCGGCCAGCTCGCGCCGCCAGGCCAGCTCGGCGCGGCGCATCGCGGTCGCGATCCCGCACGGGCGGGCGAACTCCTTCCCGGCGCCCTCGCCGCCCACGCCGCGCTGCCGGATCTCGTCGCAGCGGAACGGCTCCAGAGGGCCCTGCATGGCGGTGACGACGTCCATGAGGGTGATCCGCTCCGGCGGCCGGGCCAGGGAGAAGCCGCCCCTGGCCCCCGGTGCGGAGGCCAGGATGCCGGCCCGGGCGAGGGCCTGCAGGCGCTTCTTCAGGTACTCCTGCGGCAGGTCGAACCAGGCGGCCAGCCTGCGAATGGACACGGGCCCCTCGTCACGCAGCCAGGCCAGGGTCACGCAGCAGTGCAGGCCCCACTCGACTCCTTCACCCATGTGCATACCGGGACTATAGATGTCCCGGTTCAGTATGGGCCAGCCCGGGATCCCCCCGGGCTGGTCAGGTCAGGACTTGCCGCGGCCGGTGAGGGCGTCCCTCAGGCGGTCGACGAGGCCCGCTCCGGGCGCCAGCAACTTGTTGAAGGGCGGCTTGTCCGGCGCGGACGGATGCGGCCGGGTGGGCGCCACCTTCTTCGCCCGCTCGACCTTGGCCCCCAGCTCGGTGAGCTCCTCGGCCGAGCAGGACGCCCGCAGCTTCGGGAACAGCTCCCCTTCCTCCTCCTGGACGTGGTGACGGATCTCCCGCATCAGCTTCTCCATGACCGGCCAGAAGTCCTCGTCCCCGGGCTCCAGCTTCTCCAGCCGCTTCATGGTCTCCTCGGCCTCGGCGTGCTCGGCGGTCTCGCGGTCGGCCAGCTCGTCGCCGCCCTCGACGTGCTCGCGCACCGCCGGATACAGGTACGCCTCCTCGGCCACCGCGTGGCGTACGAGCTCGATGACCACCTGCTCGGCCAGCGTCTTCGGCCGCTCGTCGATGGCGCCGATCATCGTGTCCAGCTCCGCGAACATCTGCTCGACCTCGCGGTGGTCGGTCACCAGCACGCTGATCACGTCCTGCTGCTCAGCCATGTCGCACCTCCTCGTTTCCCGCCCCTGCCCACCCGGGCCTCACTCCCGCCCCTGCCCACCCCGGCCTGACTCACGCCCCGGCCCGGCGGGGCCGCGTCCAGGTGGCGGGGAGGTGGCCGGCCGCCTTGAGGGTGGCGTGGACGGGGGCGGTCTCCAGCGTCCGCACGCCGCCGAGGGCGCCGAGCCGGTGGACGAGGTACCGGTGCAGGTCGGCGGGGCCGGAGCACAGGGCGTGGGCGAGCAGGTTGGTGCTCCCCGTCGTGGCGATGACCACGGCCAGCTCGTGGTGGCCGGCCAGGGCGGTGGCCACCCGGTCCAGGTCGCCGGGCGCGACCGCCATCCACAGCAGGGCCTGGGTCGTGACGCCGTACGCGGAGGCGTCGATCTCCACGTCGAAGAACAGGACGCCGCGGGCGCGCAGGTCGGCCAGGCGGCGCGCCGCCGTGGCCTGCGACCAGCCGGTGACGGCGGCCAGGTCGGCGTGGGTCGCCCGGCCGTCGTGACGCAACGCGTCGATCAGCGCGTGGTCCGCGCCGCTCAGCCGGTCCGGGCTCGCGAGCCGGTCCGCCACCTTGAGCCCGTCGGCGTCCGCCGGCCGGGCGGGGGTGGAGACGGCGGGAAGTGCCGGGCGCAGACGCTTCGACTGCTCTTCGTCGAGGGTCTGGAGGCGTCCGTGCCAGGCGGCCGGCCCGCCCAGGTACGTGTGGAGCGCGCAGTGGGCCGAGACCGCGGTGATGCCGGCGCGGCGGGGGATGTCGTGGAGCAGGGGCGGGCTGGTCGCGTCCGGCGCGTGGACGATCGCGAAGATCTCCGTGCCCCCGGAGGTCAGCTTGACCCAGGAGGTGTCGGCGCGGCGCGCCAGCGAGTGGGCCAGGGCCCGGGAGGCGGCCGGCGTGGTGCTGAGGCGCACCACCCACTGCGTGTGGCCGGAGCGGCCGTGGTCGGCCAGGCCCACCACGCGCAGCCCCGCCTCACGGCGCAGCCGCTGGTAGCGCCGCGTCACCGTCTGCGGGGACACGTCCAGGACCTCGGCGATCCGGCTGAACGGGGCCCGGCCGTCGATGTGCAGGGCATGGACCAGGGCGCGATCCACATCATCCATGTGACCAGGATTCCTCATGTCCGGCGGCTTTGATGGCGGAAATCCTCAGTTCGCACCGTCCGGCTGGAAGGTCCTCGCCCGCCGATCGACCCTGTTCCCGCAGGAACGAACACCGAGGAAGAGGGAGAGGGATGCTCCTCCACGACGACGGCCTCCATCATGACGGCCTCCATCATGACGGCCCGGCCGGCCGGCGGCGCTGGGCCGGGCTGGCCGCGCTGCTGGTCGCCGAGGCCATGAACCTCCTGGACGCGACGATCGTGACGGTCGCCGCGCCGGTCGTCCACGCCGACCTGGGCGGGGACGCCTCCGCCATCCCGTGGTTCAACGCCGCCTACACGCTGCCGTTCGCCGTGCTGCTGATCACCGGCGGGCGGTTGGGCGACCTGGCCGGGCGGCGGCGGGTGTTCGCCCTGGGCGTGGCCGGGTTCGCGCTCGCCTCGGTGGCCTGCGCCCTCGCGCCCGACATGGGGACGCTCATCGGTCTCCGCGCGGTCCAGGGCGCCGCCGCGGCGCTGGTCATCCCGCAGACCATCGGCCTGATCCGCGCGATGTTCGACGGCGCGGAGCTGGCCAAGGCCATGGGGAGCATCGGGCCGGTGATGGGGCTGGCCGCCGTCGCCGGGCCCGTCCTCGGCGCCGTGCTCACGCACGCCGACCTGTTCGGCTCGTCGTGGCGGGCGGCCTTCCTGGTCAACGTGCCGCTGGCCGCCGCCGTGCTCGCCGCCGTCCCGCTGCTGCCGGGGCGGGGGGCGTCCGCGGGGCGGGTGGCGTCCGAAAGAGCGGGACGTGGGGCGGGGCGGCCCCGGCTCGACGGGACCGGCACCGTGATCGCGGGGCTGGGGACCGGCCTGGTCGTCTTCCCCCTCATCCAGGAGGACGCCGCCGGCGGGCCGGCGCGGGGCTGGATCATGGCGCTCGCGGGCGTCGCGCTCCTCGCGGGCTTCGGCTTCCAGCAGCGCCACCGGGCGCGGGCCGGGCGTGCCGGGCTGGTGGAGGCGAGCCTGTTCCGCGACCGCGGCTTCCCGGCCGCGCTGGCCACCTCGGCCCTGTTCTTCGCGGCGATGAACGGGCTGTCGCTCGTGGTCGTCCTGGAGGTCCAGCTCGGCCTCGGGCGGGACGTCCTGACCGCCGGGCTCGCCCTGCTGCCCTGGTCGGCGGCCATGGGAGTCGCCTCATGGGTGGCCGGCGCCCGCCTGGTGCCCCGGTACGGGCGGCGGGTGATGTTCGCCGGGCTGGCCGTCATGCTCGCCGGCCTGGCGATCATCGTCACCGCCTACCAGCCCGCCGCGACCGCCGGGACGCTCTGGTTGGTGGCGGCGGGGCTGGCCGTCGCGGGCGCCGGCAACGGCCTGTTCACCACCCCGTTCTTCACCGCCGCCCTGTCCCGGGTCCGGCCCCACGAGACGGGGTCGGCCGCCGGGCTGCTCAACGCCGTTCAGCAGGCCGGGGCGACACTCGGCACGGCCGTCCTCGGCGGCGCCTACCTGCGCGCCCTGGCCGCCGGTGCCGGGACGGCGGGCACGTACGCGGGCGCCGGGCACGTGCCCGCCGCCCGATGGGCCTTCCTGCTGGGCGCCGGGCTGCTGGCCGCCACGGCCGTCGCCGCCGCCCTCATGCGCGACCACCGGCCCGCGGACGGTGCCGGGAACCACTCCAATCAAGCGCTTGCTAGGCAGGCGGGTGAGGGTTAGTCTGCGGCTGCGCGGCGGTGCCGTCGTCCACGGCGGCGCCGTTCCCCGCGATGGGATCACCGGACAGGGGAGTGCTCTGATGGAGTTCAACCACGCCGACCTGTTCGAGGCCCTGGCCGACGGCATGGGCGACCGCCGGGCCCTCGTCAGCCCCGACGCCTTCGGCCGTACCCGCGAGCTCACCTTCGCGCAGCTCGACGCCGAGGCCGACGCGCTCGCCCACGCCCTGCTCGACGCCGGGCTCGGGCCGGGTGACCACGTGGGGCTGCAGATGTTCAACTGCGTGGAGCACATCGCGGCCGTCCTCGCCGCGCTCAAGATCCGCGCCGTGCCGGTCAACGTGAACTACCGCTACGTCGAGGACGAACTGGTCTACCTCTACACCGACGCGGAGCTCAAGGCCCTCCTCTACGACGGCGAGCTGGCGGATCGCGTGGCCCCGGCCGTCGCCCGGTTCTCGCCGCCCCACGGTCCGGCCGGCGGCGACGCGGGCGAGGGGCGGCCCACCGGCGAGAGGCTCGCCGGGGGGCGGCTCATCGAGGTGGGCGTCGAGAGCGGGGCGGTGCCCGGAGCGGTCAGGTACGAGCGTGCCGTGGCCGGACGGGCGGGCTCAGGGCGGGCGGACCCTGGAGGGGCGGAGTCAGGGCGCGCGGGCTCGGGACGGGCGGGGGCGCGCGTCCCCGGCCCGCGCTCGGGCGGCGACCTGTTCATCATCTACACCGGCGGCACCACCGGTTTCCCCAAGGGAGTGATGTGGCGGGTCGAGGATCTGCTCAGGGCGTTCTGGCACAACTACACGCCCTTCCCCGCGACCCCGGAGGAGCTCGTCGAGACGGCGAAGAGCGGCGGCCCCCTGGTGATGATGCCGGTCGCGCCGCTGATCCACGGCGCGGCGCAGGTCGCCACGTTCATCGGCTGGTGGCTCGGCGCGACGATCTGCTACGTCCGCAGGTTCGACGCCGCGGACGTGCTGCGGACCATCGCGCGCCACCGGGTGAACACCATCAACATCACCGGCGACGCGATGGCCCGCCCGTTGGCCGAGGAACTGGCTTCCGGCGCCCACGACGTGTCGTCCCTGCTGGTGATCAGCTCGACCAGCGCGCTGCTGTCCGGCCCGGTGCGCGACCGGCTGGCGGAGCTGCTGCCGAACGTAGGGATTCTCGACAACTTCGGCTCCACCGAGTCCGGCTACACCGCCTCCGGCGTGAGTGGCGGCGAGGCGGGGGAGGGCCTGCGCTACCGGGCCAACGACCCCGGGCTCACCGTCCTCGACGAGCGGCTGCGGCCGGTCGAGCCCGGATCCGGCGTGATCGGGCAGGTCGCCAGGAGCGGCCCGATCGCGCTCGGCTACTGGAAGGACCCCGGCAAGACCGGGCGCACCTTCGTCACCGACGCCGAAGGGGTGCGGTGGCTGCTCACCGGCGACATGGCCACCGTGGAGAAGGACGGCACCATCGCCGTCCTGGGACGCGGCTCGCAGTGCATCAACACCGGCGGCGAGAAGGTGTACGCCGAGGAGGTCGAGGCCGTGCTGAAGGGCCACCCGGACGTCTTCGACGCGGTGGTCACCGGTATCCCGGACGAGCGCTTCGGCAGCCGCGTCGCCGCGGTCGTCGAGCCGCGCGAGGGGACCCGGCCCACGGCCGCGCAACTGGACGCCCACTGCCGCCGCAGCCTGTCCGGCTACAAGGTGCCGAGGACGTACGCGTTCGTCCCCCGGATGACCCGTTCACCCGCGGGGAAGGCCGACTACCGCTGGGCGAAGGAGACCGCGCAAGCCGCGGCAACATCATAGAACTCGTTCTAGCTAACGCCATTTACGGCGTCTACTATCGGAAACAATCCGTTCTTTCTGAACGGCCTGTCGAAGGCGCGAGACAGGTGTCCGCTGAATTCACAGCCTTCGGAGGACCGATGTCGGTTCCGCGTTATCCCATGCAGCCGTATCCGACGAGCTGGTACCGCGTCGCCGATTCCGCCGACGTCGTGCCCGGCGCCGTCAAGGGCGTCCACTACTTCGGCCGGGACCTCGTCGTCTTCCGCGACGAGCGGGGCGCGCCCGTCGTGGCCGACGCCCACTGCCCCCACCTGGGCGCCAACCTGGCGGTGGGCGGACGCATCGAGGAGGGCGCGCTCGTGTGCCCGTTCCACTCCTGGCGCTACGACGGCACCGGGCGGTGCGTCGGCATCCCGTACACCGACCGGATCCCGCAGCAGGCGCGGCTGCGGACCTACCCGGCCTGCGAGATCAACGGCGTCGTCGCCGTCTACTACGACGAGCTCGGCAGGGATCCCGAGTGGACGGTCCCGGAGATCCCCGAGTACGACTCCACCGAGCACTGGACCGGCCACATCACGAAGATCTGGAAGATCCGCACCCACCTGCAGGAGATCTTCGACAACGCCGCCGACGCCGCCCACCAGCAGACCCTGCACGCCGCCACGGAGATCCTCTCCTACGACGCCGAGCCGGACGGCGTGTACTTCCGCGGCCAGTTCACCGGCACCTACGACGCCGGCGACGGCCTGCCGGAGCAGCAGGCGTGGTCGCGCAACGCGTACCTGCACGCCGGGCTCGGCTTCAGCCAGATCGACAGCAAGCTCGACTACAACGGCCTGGTCATCGACCGGCAGATCCACTCGTGCTTCACGCCCGTCGACGAGGAGCACATCGACTTCGTGATGTACCAGCGCACCCGGCGGCTGGACGACGACGACCTGACCGAGCTGATCCACCAGATGACGGCCCAGCACACCTGGCGCTCCATCGAGGAGGACATCCCGATCTGGGAGAACAAGGTGTTCCGCCCCCTGCCGAGCCGCACGGCGTTCGCGGGCGACGCGCGGCCCGCCCACCTGTGCGACAAGGAGGGCGACATCGCGAAGACGCGCCACTGGGCCCGCCAGTTCTACACGGACGCGGCCTGCGGTGTCTGACGCCTCCGCGCGCCCGCACGCGGCGGAACCGGCGAACGGGTCGCGGGACGCGACGGGCGGCGCGGCGCCGTTCCCGTTCGCGCCCGGCGCGTACTTCCAGCCGCCCCCCGAGTACGGCCGGCTGCGCGAGACCTGCCCGCTCGCGCCGGTCGTGATGCCGAGCGGGACCCCGGCCCGCCTCGCGCTGCGCCATGCCGACGTCAGGGAGGCCTTGGGCGACCCGCGCTTCACCCGCGACCTCACCTTCCCCGGCGCTCCGCGCTTCGCGCCGGGGCTGAGCGTGGACGACGACCCGTTCTCGATCTCCAACATGGACCCGCCGGAGCACAGCAGGCTGCGGCGGATCGCGTCGAGCGCCTTCACCCCGCGCCGGGTCGCCTCCTGGCGGCCCCGGGTGGAGGAGATCGCCGAGGAGCTGGCGGACGGGTTCGGCGCGCCGCCCGTGGACCTGGTGGAGGCGTACGCGCTGCCGCTGCCCACGCTGGTCATCTGCGAGCTGCTCGGTGTGCCCGCGGCCGACCGGGACCGCTTCCGGGCCTGGTCGGACGCGTTCCTGTCCACCTCCGAGCTGGCGGAGGACGAGCGGGTCGAGCAGTTCGGCCGGTTCCTGGACTACGCCGCCGCCCTGGTGGCAGAGCGGCGGGCCACGCCCGGCGGCGGCCTGCTCGACGCGATGATCGAGGCCACCGACCAGGGCGCCACGTTCACCGAGGACGAGCTGGTCCACATGGTGGTGACGCTCATCCTGGCCGGTCACGAGACGACCCGGACGATGATCGCGCGCGGGATGTTCACGCTGCTGCGCCACCCGGAGCAGTACCTCATGCTGTGCCGGGGCGAGGCGTCCGTGGCGGGGGCCGTCGAGGAGATCCTGCGCTTCGACGTGCCCGCCGACGCCGCGCTGCTCCGCCTGGCCAGGCAGGCGGTGGCGCTGCCCGCGGGGCCGGTGGGCCCGGGGGAGGTGGTCATCCCCGTGCTCGCCTCGGCGAACCGCGACCCTGGCCTGTTCGACCGGCCGGACGTCTTCGACGTGACCCGCGCCGACAACCCGCACCTCGCCTTCGGCCACGGCCCGCACTACTGCATGGGCGCCAACCTGGCCCGCATGGAGCTGGAGGTGGCCGTCGGCACGCTCGCCCGCCGCCATCCGGCCCTGCGTCTGGCCGCGGCCCCCGAGGAGATCCGCTGGACCGACGGCGGGCTCATGCACGGGCCGCGCGCCCTGCCCGTCACCTTCTGATTCCCTGAAAGGACCCCGCACCATGGCGATAGAGCTGATCCCGCTGTGCACCGCCCAGCTCCGCATGAGCACGCCCATCGACCTCGGCCCGACGCCGACCGGGCAGCGCGTGGTCGCCGAGATCGAGGACGCGACCTTCACCGGCGAGCGCTTCTCGGCCAAGCTCGCCGGCCGCGCCGCCGCCGACTGGTTCACCGCCGGCCCGTCGGGGGCCATCGGCACGCCCGACGTCCGGCTCACCGTCCAGACCGATGACGGCGCCCACGTGCTCATCCGCTACACCGGCCGCTTCGACACCAGCGGCGACCTGGCCGCCGCCGTGGCCTACATCGCGCCGCTGTTCGAGACCGGCGACGAGCGCTACCAGTGGCTGGCGGGCGTCCAGGCGGTCGGCAAGGGCGGCCTGTCGGCCGACTTCACGAGCCTGGACTACGAGATCTACGAGCTCAGGTAGCCGCTTCGGCGGGGGCGCGAACCCCCGCCGGGGGAGCGGGGTCAGTCGAAGAGCACCACCTGGCGGATCACGTCTCCGCCCTTGTCCAGGGCCAGGACGGCGTCCGCCAGGTCCTCGAAGCCGATGCGGCGGGTGATGAGGCTCTCCAGGTCCAGCCGGCCGGCCCGCCACAGGTCGACGAACCGCCTGGCGTCGCGGCGCAGGTCGGAGCAGCCGTAGATGGAGCTCAGGATGTTCTTGCCGTCGAACAGCAGGGAGAAGGCGTCGATCTCGACCTGGTCGTCCACGGCGCCCGCGCCCACGACCACCACGTCGCCGCCGCGCCTGGCGGCCTGCCAGGCGGCCTTGACGGTGCTCGACCGGCCGACGGCCTCGAAGGCGTGGTCGAAGCCGCGCCCGCCGGTGAGCAGGCCCTTGACCGCCTCCATCTGCTCCGGCGTGGTCGCGTGGGTGGCGCCGAAGCGCCGGGCGGCCTCGTGCTTGGCCTCGATCGGGTCCACGGCCAGGATGGTCGCCGCGCCGGCCAGCCGCGCCCCCTGGATGACCGACAGCCCGATGCCGCCCGCGCCGATGACCACGACGGAGGCGCCCTCCTCGACCCGGGCCGTGTTGATGACCGCGCCCACGCCGGTCGCGACCGCGCAGCTCAGCAGCGCGGCCAGCTCGAACGGCACGTCCGGGTCGATCTTGATCGCGGCCTGGGCGGGGACGACGAGCTCCTCGGCCCAGGCGCCCAGGCCGCCGAAGCCGAAGCACGGGGTGCCGTCGCCGAGGCGGAAGCGCGGCTTGGTGAAGCCCTCGAGGACGTACGTGATGCAGAGGTACGGCTGGCCGCCCAGGCAGTCGGCGCAGGAGCCGCAGGGCGGGATGAACGAAAGGATCACGTGGTCGCCCGGCGCGAGCCCGGTCACCTGGGAGCCGGCTTCCACGACCTCGCCCGCCGCCTCGTGGCCGAGCACCGCGGGCAGGGAGGCGGGCAGGACGCCCTTGAGCGCCGACACGTCGGAGTGGCAGACGCCGGTGGCCCGGACGCGGACCCTGACCTCGCCCGGGTCGGGCCCGGCGACGGTGACGTCGTCGCGCAGTTCGAGGGCGGCACCGGGCTCGTGAACTAATGCGGCGCGCATGGGCTGTTCCTCCCCGGACGGGATTCTGGCTTTTCCTGGTAGAACCTGTTTCAAGATGGATGTATTGTCGCCTGGTAGCTATATTTCAAGCAAGCGTTTGGTCAGATCGGGACGGGGACGGGCGCGAGTCCCCTCTTCGTGAGGAGAGGCGGAAGTGCACGAGTACACCCAGCTCTACATCGGGGGCGGCTGGACGGCCCCGGCCACGAGCGAGGTCATCGAGGTCGTGTCCCCCCACACCGAGGAGACCGTCGGCAGGGTGCCCGAGGGCTCGCCGGCCGACATGGACCGCGCCGTCGCCGCGGCCAGGGAGGCGTTCGACACCGGCCCGTGGCCGCGGATGTCACCGGCGGAGCGGGCCGAGGCACTGGGCCGGCTCGCCACCGCGTACGAGGCCAGGCAGGGCGAGATGGCCGAGACCATCACCGCCGAGATGGGCTGCACGCTCGCCTTCTCCCAGCTCGCCCAGGCCCCTATGGCCCACATGGTGCTGTCGTTCTACGCCGGCCTCGGCGACTCGCTGGTCGTGGAGAGCGAGCGGCAGGGCGTGTTCGCGCCCATCACCGTCCGGCGCGAGCCGGTCGGCGTCGTCGCCGCCATCGTGCCGTGGAACACCCCGCAGTTCCTCACCATGACCAAGATGGCGCCCGCCCTGCTCGCCGGCTGCGCGGTCGTCGTCAAGCCGGCCCCCGAGACGCCGCTCGACGCGCAGATCCTGGCCGAGCTGGTCGACGAGGCGGGCCTGCCGCCGGGAGTGGTCAGCATCGTCCCGGCCGGCCGCGAGACCGGCGAGCACCTCGTCCGGCACCCGGGCGTGGACAAGGTGGCCTTCACCGGCTCCACCGCCGCGGGCCGGCGCATCGGCGCCATCTGCGCCGAGCAGGTCAGGCGGTGCAGCCTGGAACTCGGCGGCAAGTCCGCGGCCATCCTGCTCGACGACGCCGACCTCGACGCCTACATCGGCTGGCTGCCGATGACCTCGTTCATCGTCAGCGGCCAGGGCTGCATCGCGCAGACCCGGGTGCTGGTCCAGCGCGACCGCGTGCAGGAGGTGCTCGACCGCCTGTCGGAGGCGTGCCGGGCGATGCGGATGGGCGACCCGTTCGACCCCGCCACCGAGATCGGCCCCCTGGCCACCGCGCGGCAGCGCGACAAGGTCGAGGGCTACATCCGGCTGGGCCAGGAGGAGGGCGCCAAGCTCGTCGCCGGCGGCGGGCGCCGGGGGTTCGAGCGCGGCTGGTACGTCGAGCCCACCGTGTTCCTGGGCGACAACACCATGCGCGTGGCCCGCGAGGAGATCTTCGGCCCGGTCCTCGTCGTCATCCCGTACGAGGACGAGGAGGAAGCGGTCCGGCTGGCCAACGACAGCGAGTACGGCCTCGGCGGCTCGGTGTGGACCAGGGACGCCGAGCGCGGCCTCGCCGTCGCGCGGCGGGTGCGCACCGGGGTGTGCGCGGTGAACGGCTTCCTCCTGGACCCGACCGCGCCGTTCGGCGGCTTCAAGGCCAGCGGCATGGGACGCGAGATGGGCCCGGAAGGGCTCGACGGCTACCTGGAGTACAAGTCCATCCCGCGGATGGGGTGAGCCATGGCGCCGTCCGTCTTCCGCGGGGCCGACTCGGGGACGCTGAAGGCCGTCGCGGACTTCAACCAGCTCAAGCGCCCCAACATGATCCTCACCAACGCGTTCATGAACGCCGAGCAGGCCAAGCTCTCCTACCTGCTCGACCGGCTCGCCGGCCCCGGCCGCTTCTACTCCTTCTTCGCCAACTCCACCCTCGAAGCGCTGGCCGGCGCGATCAAGCTGGCCCGTCACGCGTCCGTCCGCCGCCGCCGCGCCGACGCGGGACGCGTCCTCTTCCTGGAGGACACGCCCCGGTACGCGCCGTTCTTCGACCCGGTGGGGACGGGCCCGGAGCGCGCGCTCGTGCCCGGCGTCCACGTCGTCTCCGACGCCGCGGCCGCCCTCACCCTGCTGGAGCGGCGGGAATGGGCGGCCGTGATCCTCGTGCGCACCCGCTGCGGCGAGGAGGAGGAGCGGGTCCGGGCCGCGCTGCTCGACCGGGCGGCCCGCCGCGGGACCCTGCGCATCGTCTGCAACAGCGAGCTGGACCTCTGGGAGCCCGGCTTCTTCGCCGGTCCGCCCGCCGACGTCCACGTCCTCGGCGAGAACCTCACCGAGCGGCAGGTGCCGTTCGGCTGCTTCCTCATGTCCGAGCCGACGTACGAGGTGTGGAACAACGCCCGCGACAGCCTCGCCCACACCTCCACCTTCGGCGGCAACGGCCTATGCCTGTCGGTGGTGCTCGACGCGCTGCGCCGGCACGGCCACGTGGACGCGACCGCCGCCGCGCGCCTCGACCGGATCGACCTGAGCATGCGGGAGCGCGTCGACACCTTCCGCGACCACGTCAACCCCGTCGTCGCCCAGGGCATGGAGATGTCCGGCTTCGCCCTCGAAGTGGTCGAGGCCGACGGCGCCCGGCTCACACTCGGCGACGGCACCGTCGTCCTGGACTGCGCCGGCGGCGGCGGTGTCAGCATGCGCGGGCACAACCCGCCCGACCTGGTGGACGGGGTGCTGACCGGGCACGAGCCCGGCGCCGACCACTTCGCCGCCCTCGAAGGGCTCCTCGCGCGGCTCACGTCCTTCCCGCACGCCTTCCCCGCCGTCAGCGGCGCCACCGCCGTCGACGTGGCCGTCTCGCTCGGGCTCATGGCGGGCGCGCCCCGCACGCGCGTGGTGACCTTCACCGGCAACTTCTCCGGCAAGACGCTGATCTCACTGAACCTCAGCAAGTACGGCCAGCAGCACACCGAGTCCGACCGCGAGGCGTTCCGCCCGTACTACTTCGACCTGGTCTACGTCGACCCCTTCGCCCCCGGGGCCGCCGCCCGGTTCGAGGAGGAGGTGCGCGGCGGCGAGGTTGCCCTGGTCTGGCTGGAGGTCATCCAGGGCATGATGTGCCGGCCGCTCCCCGGTGACCTGCTCGCCGCCGTGGCGCGGCTCAAGGACGAGCACGGCTACCTCATCGGGGTGGACGAGGTGCTCACCGGCGGCTGGCGGACCGGGATCGGCTTCCTCGCGCACCCGGGCGTCATCCCGAACGCGGACGTCGTCACCCTGGCCAAACCGCTCAGCGACACCACCCTGCCCATGGGCGCCGCGCTGGTCACCGGCGAGGTGCTGCGCCGGGCCACAGCGCGCGACGGCGAGCACGTCGAACGGCTGCGTCACCACTACCGCAACGCCCTGTCGGCGCACATCGCGGTCCACGCCCTGCAACAGGCGGTGGACCCCGCCGTCCAGGAGGAGCGGGCCCGCTGCCAGCGGATCCTCGAGGAAGGCCTGGCCGAGGTGGCGGCGCGCTCACGCCTGTTCGACCGCGTCGCCGGGACGGGCGGCCTGCTCCGCCTCGTCCTGCGGCGGCGCTGGTTCCCGTTCGGCATGCGCTCCCAGCTCGGGCAGCTCCTGGAGGCCGGGCTGTCGGCGATGATCATGCGGGACTGCGGGCTGCTGGTGATGCAGCTCAGGTTCTTCCCCCGGGTCCTCGCCAAGGAGGACGAGGTGCGGCGCATCGTCGACGAGCTGCGCCGCGGCACCCGCCGCTACACGCCGCTGACCGTCTACCGGTTCGTCGCGGGCCAGGTCCTGTCGTTCGTCGCCGCGCAGATCGCGCACGGCGTGAAGGAGAGCCTCAGGGAGAGGAGGAGGCGCCGTGCGAAGCCTGGAGGTCGCTAGGGAGACGGCCGAGCGCCACCTGCCCGGACTGTGCGCGGCCCTGTCCGAGCTGCCCCTGCTCGACCTGGAGAAGCCCGGCAACCCGGGCATCGCCCTGTTCCGCGCCCACGGCGGTCCCGCCCTGCTCGTACCCGAGGAGCACGGCGGCGTGGGCGCCTCCCCGGTCGAGGTGATGCGCACGATCACGGCAGTGGCCTCGTGCTCGCCGTCGCTGGCCGTCGGCACGGCCATGCACCACTTCACGGTGGCCACGCTGTACGAGGTGGTGGCCGCCAACCCCGAGGCCCTGGAGACGATCCTGCTCCAGGAGATCGCGGCCAAGGGGCTGCTCATCTCCTCGGGCGGCGCCGAGGGGCGCACCGGGCAGAGCATCGTGGCGCCGTCCATGGCAGCCGTCCCGGTCGACGGCGGCTACCTGGTCAACGGCAGCAAGAAGCCGTGCAGCCTGGCCCGTTCCATGGACCTGCTGAGCGCCACCGTCGCCCTGCCCGGCGGCGACGACGGGCCCGCGCTCGGCATGATGGTCGTGCCCGCCGACCTGCCCGGCATCAGCGTCCACCCGTTCTGGAGGAGCGAGATCCTGGCCGGCGCGGAGAGCGAGGAGGTCAGGCTCACCGACGTCGAGGTGGCCGAGGACTTCGTCGTCCGCCCCGACCTCGACGACCCCAGCGGCGTCGACGCGCTCACGGCCATCGCCTTCGTCTGGTTCCAGTGCATGATCTCCGCCGTCTACCTGGGGGCGGCGGCCGCCCTGGCCGAGCGCGTCTTCCGGGAGCGCCGCGGAGGGACGGCCGGCCGGGCGGCGCTCGGCGTGCGCCTCGACACGGCGACGTGCCTGGTCGAGGGGCTCGCCCGGCTCGTCGAGGGACGCGACTTCGGTGACGACGCCCTGGCCAAGGCGGTCATCAGCCGTTTCGCCGTACAGGACGCGATCACCGACGCGGCCGCGCAGGCCGCCGAACTGCTCGGCGGGATGGCCTTCATCCGGTCGCCGGAGATCGCCTACCTGCTCGCGGCCTGCCGGCCGCTCGCCTTCCACCCGCCCTCGCGCACGGCCTGCCTGGAGGGGCTGGCCGACTACTTCGAGGGCCGCCCGTTCAGAATCGCCTGACGTTTCGTACGGACCTGGGGCTCGTACGGACCTGATGCCTGCTCGGAATCGCCTGACGGAGGAACGCCATGACGGCAGTGACCCCACGGCGCGAGGGCGCCCCCGAGGTCGACCTGACGGTCGGCTACGTCGAGCACCGCGCCATCCGCGCCGACCTGCTGCGGCTCGTGACCACGCTGGACTCCCCGGACGCGTCCCGCATGCCCGTGCGCCGGGCCGCGGCCGTCCGCACCTACATCGACCACCTGATCTTCGCCACGGTCCGGCACCACAGCATCGAGGACGAGGGCCTGTGGCCCCTGTTGGGCGCCGCGACCCGGGCGGCCGGCGTCACGATGGACCTCGACGAGTTCAGCGCCGACCACGAGGTGCTGGACGCGCTGCTGGAGCGCGCGGGCGCGGAGGCGGCCCGCTTCGCCGCCGACCCGGCCAAGGGCGCCCGGCCGCTGGCCGGGACGGTCAAGGAGCTGCGCGAGCTGCTCGAACGGCACCTGGGCAAGGAGGAGGAGGTCATCTTCCCCGCGGTCACCCGGTACGTCTCCGTCGAGGACTACCAGCGCTTCGAGCTGGAGGCGCGCAAGCGGTACTCGGTGAAGGACCTGACGTTCATGGGGCCGTGGCTGGCCAAGTACGCCTCACGCGCGGAACGCGACAGCACGCTGGCGCCCAACGCCTTCTACCGGACGATGCTGGCCCTGGGCCGCTTCGGCTACCGATCCCTGGAATGCCGCGCCTTCGGCACCACCTGAACCGGCTTGGGGCGCCGCTTCAGGGGCGCGGCTTCAGGGTCGCCGCTTCAGGGGCGCGGCTTGAGAGTCGCCGCTTCAGGGTCGCCGCTCCACGGCGGCGGCCTCGGCGGCGGCCTTGAGCCGCTCCAGGGTCCGCGCGATGTTGCGGGAGTTGGCCGCCTTGCGGTCGTGGACGCCGGTCAGCACCGGGCCGATGACGTGGCTGATCACGAAGCCGCGCCCGTCCCAGGCGCTCTCGGTGACCGTGCAGCCCGCGTCGGTGGGCGTGATGCGGTACTCCCACCGGGCCAGGCCGGGCACCACCTCCCAGGCGAACAGACGGCCCGGCACGGCGTCGCGCACCTCGCTGACCGTGAACCAGCGGAAGAACCCGTTGCGGTTGACGCCCAGGAACCTCGCGCCCGGTGCCGGGCCGGTCGCCCCGCCCATCCAGCGGCACGACACGCACTCCGCGGCCCAGGACGGCAGCCGGGGCACGTCGCTGACCAGTTCGTAGACCACCTCGGCGGGGGCCGCCACCTCGACGCTCAGGGACACGTCGGGCGCACGGCCGGCGGCCAGTCGGGGCATCGCGGTCCCTCTCTCCAGCAAGCGCTTGGTTGCCTCCACCAAGCTTACCGCCCCCCACCCCCACCCGCCACCGCCTCCGGCCCTCACCACCGTTCACGCCCCCGACCCTCACCCGCACCGCCACAAGGCCCTGACACCCGCCCCGGACCCTCACCGGTTGCCGCACGGCCGTGCACCCTTGCCTGTCGTCCGGGCCCGCTCTCGTTACCCCCTTTGTCCGGGGCCGCCCCCGCTACCTCGCCTTCGGCCACGCTCGCCACGCGCCTCGTCCGCCGCCAGTGCCGACCGGCGGGGCCGCGGGTGGCGGACGTGGCAGGCGCCGCGACCCGCCGGGCGGCCGAACCCTGCCCCAACCCGAAACCTGTCCCAACATTGACGCGACGCGGGGACGCGCACACCCCGGCCGCGTCGCGGCGCCGATGAGCATGTCTGCTGAGGCACCACCACGGGGGACGCGCATGGCCATCGAACCAGGGACAGCCGAACGCCTGCTGGAGCAGGCCGCCGCGCGCCGGATCGCGCCCGGCCGGGCGCTGGCCCGTGACGCCGGGCTGATCGCCGCCGCTGCCCGGGACATGGCGGCGCGGTTCCGCCGCGGGGGGAAGCTCGTCACGCTCGGCGACGGGGCGGCGGCGGCCGACGCGGGGCACGTGGCCGTGGAGTTCACCCATCCGGTGATCGTGGGCAAGCGGGCGCTGCCGGCGATCTCGCTGGCCGGGGACGCGGCGGCGCTCAGCGGCACCGCCGGGGGGAGCGGGCCCGAGGCCGGGTTCGCCGCCCAGGTCAGGACGTTCGGCCGGTCGGAGGACATCGCGCTGGGCGTGCTGACCCGCGAGGACGACCGCCGCGTGCGGGACGGGCTCGCGGCGGCCCGCGAACGGGGCCTGCTCACCGTCGCCCTGACCACCGCCCCGCCGACCGCCCTGACCACCACCCCGCCGACCGCTCTGACGAGCGTCCCGCCGACGGTCCCGCCGACTGCCCTTGCGCCGTCCGGACCCCTGCCTGAGGGAGCGGGCCGGTCGGCCGGCGCGGTCGTCGCCGATCATGTGCTGACCGTGTGGTGCGACGATCCGCTCGTCGCCCGGGAGCTGTACATGACGGCCTACCACCTGCTCTGGGAGCTGGTGCACGTCGTCCTCGACGAGCCCGAGGAGGGGGCGGCCCCGGCCGTGTGCGACACCGGTGGCACGTGCGTGACGTGCTCCGACACGGCCGTGCCCGTGCGCGTCACCGAGCTGCGCCCCGGCGGGCTCGCCCTCGTCGACACCGGCGAGGGCGGCGTCGAGGAGGTCAGCGTCGCCCTGGTGGAGGCGCGGGCCGGCGACGTCGTCCTGGTCCACGCAAAGGAGGCCATCGTGGTGCTCGACAGCGAAGCAGCTGGAACGGCGCCCGACAGCGAAGCGGTCGAAGCGGCGCTCGACGGTGGAGCGGTGCTCGGCGGTGAAGCGGTGCTCGGCGGTGACGTCTCGTGAGCTCGTTCTACCCGTTCCTCGCTCCCGACGGCGACGCCGGGAAGGACCTCGTCCGCTCCACCGAGGACAAGGCGGCCGAGAGCCTGGAGCTGCGCCTGTGCGTGCTCGCCGCGCTCGTGCCGGACATGACCGCCTGCGCCGCGGCCATGGCGGCCGCCTTCCGGGCCGGGGGCACGCTGTTCGCGTTCGGCAACGGCGGCAGCAGCACCGACGCCCAGGCCGTCGCCCAGGTGTTCCGCACGCCGCACGGGGAGGCCCCGGGCGTCCCGGCGATCTGCCTGACCGGTGACGCCGCGCTGCTGACCGCGCTGGCCAACGACGTCGCTTTCGACGTGGTCTTCGCCCGGCAGCTCGCCGCGCTCGGCCGTCCCGGAGACGTGGCGATGGCCCTGTCCACCAGCGGCGGGTCCGTCAACGTGCTGCGCGGCCTGGAGCAGGCCCGCCGCGCCGGCATGGTCACGGTCGGCCTCGCCGGGGCGGGCGGCGGCCGGATGGCGGAGGAGGGCCTGGCCGACCACCTGTTCGTCATCCCTTCGTCGTCGGTGCACCGGGTCCAGGAGGCGCAGACGACCCTCTGCCACGTCCTGCGCGAGTTGGTCGGGCGGGAGCCGGTGCCGGCGTGAGCGAGCGGGTGCGCTCCCTCATCCGGGTCGAGGGCGTCGTGCAGGGGGTCGGCTTCCGGCCGTTCGTGCACGCCCTCGCCTCCCGGTACGGGCTGGCGGGGCTGGTCGGCAACGACGGCGGCGGGGTGTTCATCGAGGCGGAGGGCCCGCCCGCGGCCGTCGCCGCGCTGGTGGAGGCGGTGCGTGAACGGGCCCCCGTGCTGGCCGTCGTCGAGCGGGTCAGCGTGAGCGCCGTGCCGCCGACCGGGGACGGCGGCTTCCGCATCGTGCCCAGCGTCGCCGGCGGCACCGGGCGGGCGCTCGTCCCGCCGGACGTGGCCACCTGCGACGACTGCCTGGCAGAGCTGTTCGACCCGGCCGACCGCCGCTTCCGGTACCCGTTCGTCAACTGCGTCAACTGCGGGCCCCGCTTCACGATCATCACCGCGGTGCCGTACGACCGGGCGGTCACCACGATGGCGGGCTTCGCCCTGTGCGCCGCCTGCGCCCGCGAGTACCACGACCCGGCCGACCGCCGTTTCCACGCCCAGCCCACGTGCTGCCCCGCCTGCGGCCCCCGCCTGTCGCTGCGCGCGCCGGACGGCACGCCGCTCCCCGGCGACCCGCTCACGGAGGCGGCGGCCCTGGTCGCGGGCGGCGCCGTGGTGGCCGTCAAGGGGCTCGGCGGCTACCACCTGGCGGCCGACGCCTCGTCCGAGGACGCGGTCGCCGCCTTGAGGGCGCGCAAGCGGCGCCCGGACAAGGCGTTCGCCGTGATGGCGGCGAACCTGTCCGCCTCGCGGGAGCTCTGCGAGGTCGGCGAGGCCGCCGCCGGCCTGCTGACCGGGCCGGGCCGGCCCATCGTGCTGCTGCCCCGGCGGGCCGGCGCGCCGGTCGCGCCCTCGGTGGCGCCCGACGGCCCCGACCTGGGCGTGCTGCTGCCGTACACGCCGCTGCACCACCTGCTCTGCCGAGAGCTGGCCCGGCCGTACGTGCTGACCAGCGGGAACCTGGCCGACGAGCCGATCGCGCACGACGACGAGGACGCGCTGCGGCGGCTCGGCGGCGTCGCCGACGCGTTCCTGTGCCACGACCGGCCCATCCACGCTCCCGCCGACGACTCCGTGCTGCGCGTCTTCCGCGGCGCGCCGGTGCAGGTGCGCAGGTCACGCGGGTACGCCCCCGAGGCGATCACGCTGCCGTGGCCGTTCAGCCGGCCCGTGCTGGCCTGCGGCGCCGAGCAGAAGAGCACCTTCTGCCTCGGCCAGGGCCACCGCGCGGTGCTGTCGCAGCACCTCGGCGACCTGGAGAGCCACCTGGCCCTGCGCGCGTACACCGGCGAGATCGAGCGGCTGCGGCGGCTGCTCGGCGTCGAGCCGGAGGTCGTCGCGTACGACCCGCACCCGGAGTACCTGCCGACGAAGTACGCGCTGGAGCTCGACGGAGTGGACGTCGTCGCGGTCCAGCACCACCACGCCCACATCGCCTCGTGCCTGGCCGACAACGGCGAGCCGGGGCCGGTCGTCGGGGTGGCGTTCGACGGCACAGGCCACGGGCCCGACGGCACGATCTGGGGCGGCGAACTGCTGGTGGCGAGCCTCGCGGGGTACGAGCGGGCCGGTCACCTGGAGCGGGTGCCGCTGCCGGGCGGGGTGACAGCCATCCGCCAGCCGTGGCGGATGGCGGCCGCCTACCTGGGAGCGGTGGGCGAGCCGGTGGACGGACT
>NZ_JBFAIA010000149.1:0-20569 GCF_040654455.1 Nonomuraea sp. NPDC050691 | reverse complement strand
TTGGTGCGGACCAGGACGCGGGCCTCGGCGAACGAGCCGTCGGCGTTGAGCGTCGTGTTGGCCTGCGCCTTGACGTAACGGTCCTCCTCGTCGGCCGTCAGGTAGTCGACCTGGTCGGTCACCCTGCCGTCGACGACCTTGCGGTAAGGAGTCTCCACGAAGCCGAACGCGTTCAGCCGGCCGTAGGAGGCCAGCGAGCCGATCAGGCCGATGTTGGGACCCTCCGGCGACTCGATCGGGCACATCCGGCCGTAGTGGGACGGATGCACGTCACGCACCTCGAAGCCGGCCCGCTCACGCGACAGACCACCGGGCCCCAGCGCGTTCAGACGCCGCTTGTGCGTCAGACCGGCCAGCGGGTTGATCTGGTCCATGAACTGCGACAGCTGCGAGGTGCCGAAGAACTCCTTGATCGACGCCACGACCGGGCGAATGTTGATCAGGGTCTGCGGCGTGATCGCCTCGACGTCCTGCGTGGTCATGCGCTCACGCACGACCCGCTCCATGCGGGCCAGGCCCAGGCGGACCTGGTTCTGGATCAGCTCGCCGACGCTGCGCAGACGGCGGTTGCCGAAGTGGTCGATGTCGTCGATCTCCACGATCACTTCGCCGTTGGCGCCGGGCATCGACTCCTCGCCCGCGTGCAGGCGCACGATGTACTCGATCGTGGCGACGACGTCGTCCTCGGTCAGGGTGCCCTGGGTGATCTCCGAGTCGACGCCCAGTTTCTTGTTGATCTTGTAGCGACCCACCTTGGCGAGGTCGTACCGCTTGGGGTTGAAGTAGAGGTTCTCCAGCAGGGTCTGCGCCGACTCCTTGGTCGGCGGCTCGCCTGGGCGGAGCTTGCGGTAGATGTCGAGCAGCGCGTCGTCCTGGCCGGCCGTGTGGTCCTTCTCCAGGGTGGCCCGCATGGACTCGTACTGGCCGAAACGCTCGAGGATCTGCTCGCTGGTCCATCCCAGTGCCTTGAGAAGCACGGTGACAGGCTGCTTGCGCTTGCGGTCGATGCGCACACCGACGCTGTCGCGCTTGTCGATCTCGAACTCGAGCCAGGCGCCCCGCGAGGGGATCACCTTGCAGCCGTACAGGTCCTTGTCGGAGGTCTTGTCGGCAGTGCGCTCGAAGTACACACCGGGCGAGCGGACGAGCTGGGAGACCACGACACGCTCGGTGCCGTTGATGACGAAGGTGCCCTTCGGCGTCATGAGCGGGAAGTCGCCCATGAACACCGTCTGGCTCTTGATCTCACCGGTGGTGTTATTGATGAACTCCGCCGTGACGAACATCGGGGCGGAGAAGGTCATGTCCTTGTCTTTGCACTCATCAACCGAGTACTTGGGCGGCTCGAACCGGTGGTCGCGGAACGACAAGGACATGGTCCCCGAGAAGTCCTCGATCGGACTGATCTCTTCGAAGATCTCTTCGAGGCCCGACTGGGTCGGGACGTCCTTGCGACCGGCCTGGCGAGCCGCCTCCACCCGGGCCTTCCACTTCTCGTTGCCGAGCAACCAATCGAAGGACTCGGTCTGCACGGCGAGAAGATCAGGAACTTCGAGGGGCTCCTGGATGCGCGCGAAAGAGACACGACGGGGACCGGCGGGTACGGCGGAGGCGTTGCGCGAGGCTGCCAACAGATGTCCTTCCGAGGGCTCGCAGCGGACTGACTACACGCACACCGGACGCCACACAGCCGATACGGAAGAGGGGACGTCGAGGGCAAGCGCGAAAGGGCAGCATAAAGCAAAACGCAGACAAATGTCCACACATATCTAAATTGTCAACCTCAGTCCCGTAATCAGGATCGCACGTCCATCTGGAAATCGTCAAGCCGCCCCCCGGAACCCTTCTTCACGGGCTCCGAGTCCCGGCGTCTCGCCGTACCTGTGGCTGGTCCAGCACGGACGGCGCGCGCTACGGTACGGCCGCTACGGCAGCTGTGTCGCCCCCATGGCGGCACCCGCCGCCCGCGAGACGACGCTCAAGCTCGTGCCACGCCGAGCTGAAGGAGAGACGGGAGAAGTACTGCCAAAACATGAGCGGGCGAGCACATGACCGACGCGGAGTGCAAGGCCCGCCGGAGGTCGGCGAACCTCCTCGGCGCCTCGCTACGACTTCGTGTCACCACGCCCGGCCGCGCCACGCGCGCGCCGATCAGGAACTCCGCCGCCTGCGGCGCCGCCCAGACGTCACCCGACCGATGTCGCTACGAGATCCCCCTGGCAACCGGCCTTCCACCGCCACCGAAAAAGTGATATCACTTTGCTATCAGGACAAAGTCACGTGGAAGGGAAAGACGATGGCGAACACATCGGGCGAGGCCGCACTTGAGGCCGCCGTCGTGGACATGCCCGCACCGCGCACGAGCGAGCACCCGGTGCGGGCGGCCAACGGGTTCGTGATGCTGGGGGTGGCGACGGCGCTGGTCCTGGCCGGGATCGCGCTGCTCGTCGCGGGGATCGTCATGCTCGCCTCGGGCGCCGGGCAGGGCGGCACGTGGCTGGTCATCGCGAGCATCCTGATGATCCTGCTCGGGTTCTCCCTGTACTTCGGCCTCACCGCGGTGGCGCCGGGCGAGGCCAGGGTGGTGCAGTTACTCGGCCGGTACGTGGGCACCCTTCGCACCCCCGGCTTCCAGTGGGTCAACCCGATCACGGTGCGCCGGCGGGTGTCCACGAGGATCCGCAACCACGAGACGGAAGTGACGAAGGTCAACGACGCCGACGGCAACCCGATCCAGATCGCGACCGTGGTGGTCTGGCAGGTGCAGGACACCGCGCAGGCCGTCTTCGAGGTGGACGACTTCGTGGAGTTCGTGGCCATCCAGGCGGAGACGGCCGTGCGGCACATCGCGGGCACCTATCCGTACGACTCGCACGGCGAGCCCCGGCTGTCCCTGCGCGACAACGCCGACGAGATCAACGAGCGGCTGTCCACGGAGATCGCGGCCAGGGTGTCGTCCGCCGGGGTGAAGGTCATCGAGTCCCGCATCGTCCACCTGGCGTACGCGCCCGAGATCGCCCACGCCATGCTGCGCCGCCAGCAGGCGGGCGCAGTGGTGGCGGCCCGGCAGCGAATCGTCGAGGGGGCGGTCGGCATGGTGGAGATGGCCCTGGCCAGACTCGCCGAGCACGACGTGGTGGAGCTGGACGAGGAGCGCAAGGCGGCCATGGTGAGCAACCTGCTCGTGGTGCTGGTCGGTGACCGCGACACCCAGCCCGTGGTCAACGCGGGCACCCTCTACCAGTAATCACCATGGAGCGGAAGAAGATCCTGCTGCGGCTTGACCCGGTGGTGCATGACGCGCTGGCCAGGTGGGCGGCCGACGAACTGCGCAGCA
This sequence comes from Nonomuraea sp. NPDC050691, assembly GCF_040654455.1. NCBI lineage: Bacteria > Bacillati > Actinomycetota > Actinomycetes > Streptosporangiales > Streptosporangiaceae > Nonomuraea > Nonomuraea sp. NPDC050691. The sequence continues at coordinate 17,232 of NZ_JBFAIA010000149.1, read as the reverse complement.
CGAACTCCCAGATCGAGTTCCTGCTGCGCAGGGCCCTCGCCGAGGCAGGACGCCTGCCCGGCGGGGTGGGGCAGATGCGCCCACGCGGACGGCCCAGGAAGGCGCCGGAGGACGACCAAGATCAGGAAGACGAACAGGAGCGGGCGGATGGAGGCGCAAGTGAAGCAGGGTGAGTCACTGACTCGATCGGCCTTTCTCCTGGCCCTGGACCTGCGGAAGGAGAAGCTGGTCCAGCGGGGCAGGCTGGGCTACCTGCTGCGCGCTGCCACCCTCGCCGAGCTGCTGCTGGCGGGCAACCTGGCGGACAGGTCGGGCAAGGCGCACGCTCGCACCGCCCCCGCCGCCAAGCCGGGTTCTCTGCGGGCCGTGGTCTGGGAAGAGATCGCGAACTCGCCGCCCCGCTCGTGGCGGCGGTGGGTGCAGAAGGACAGTGGCAAGGCGGTCCGCCTGGTACGCGACGAGCTGGCGGCCGCCCGGGTGATCAGCGTGGAGCGGCGCCGGATCCTGCTCTTCCCGGTCGAGCGGATCACGCCGCGCAAGGCGTACCTGTCGCGCAGGCTGGCCGAGCGCGTCGGCCGGGCCATTCGCGGCGGCCAGCCGGTCGGGCACCTGGACGAGGACATTCGCGTCCTGGCGGCGCTTGCCACGGCGGCCCAGCTCAAGGCGGTGGTTCCCTCCTGGCGGGAGAGGCGTCGGCGCAGGGAGCGGATCCGGCAGCTGTCCGCGTCCGTCGAGCCGATCGCGACCGCACTGCGCAAGAGCCTCGAGGCGGCGGCGGCCGGAGCGGGCTGACACGGCGAAGCACCGCGGCCACGGTGAAGGATCCCCGGGTGCGCGCCGGGGACGGGGACGCGCTACCCCGAGGTCGCGTTCCACTCGCCCGCGGCGGTGGGGAAGCGACCTTGACGACGATCCGGCGACGACCCGGTGGCCGGGGACGTCCCGAGATCCAGGTGGCCGAGCTGCGTCCGGGAGGTCACGCCGAGTTTGGGATAGGCCTTGTAGAGGTGCTGTGCCACCGTCTTGGGGCTGAGGAAGAGCTGTCCGGCGATGTCGCGGTTGCTGAGGCCGGCCGCCGCCAACCGTACGACCTGGAGTTCCTGGGGCGTGAGCCGGTGCAGGCTCGCGACGTCGGTCCCGTGTCCCGGCCGGGGCTCGCCGGCGGCGTCCAGTTCGGCCCGCGCCCGGTCCGCCCAGGGCCGTGCGCCGAGGTCCTCGAAGATCCGCAGGGCGGTCCTGAGCTGGGTCCCCGCTCTGGCCCGGCTGCGGCGCCTGCGCAGCCACTCACCGTAGGCCAGGCACGTTCTCGCATGCTGGTACGGCTGGGCGCATCGCTCGTGGACCTCGATCGCGGCCTCGTAGTACTCCCCCGCGCCATCGCCCGAGGTCGTCATGGCCCGGCAGCGGAGCGCCATGGCCGAGGCCCAAGGTTGCCTGATCGACCGTGCCCACTCCGTGAACGTCCGCAGCGACCGCTCGGCGACCTCGGTCCGGTTGGCGCGCACTCCCGCCTCGATCAGGTCGGCGGCGCACCAGACGGCGACGATCGGGTGCCGCGCGGCCTCCAGATGGCCGACAGCGTGCGCCGCGCGCCCCACGCCCAGCTCGAGGAGGCCGAGCGCCCACGTGCCGAGCGCCCCGGACGTCGCCACTCCGTGGTCGTTCCCGTAGCGGATGCCCGCCTCGGCCAGCCTCCGGCACCGTTCGTCGTCACCGCTGATCGCGGCCAGCCAGGCCAGCACGCCGCCGAGATGGGCGAAGCGGTGGAGCTGACCGGTGTCGCGGCCGATCTCGAACCCCTCGGTGGCGTTCGCGAGCGCGTCCAGATGCCGTCCTCCGAGCAGCTGCGCCTCGGCGATGATCTCGAGCGCGTGCGGCAGGATCCCGACCATGCCGTGCGTCCGCGCGTGCTCTGCCACGGGCTCGGCGAGCTCGAGCGCGAGCGTGTCCTGTGCCGTGATGAGCGCGAGTGACGCGGCCAGGAGACGTTCGGCGGGCCGGTGAGCCGGCAGGTGGCGCGCCGCCGCGACCAGCTCCTGCATGGGCGTTCCGACGCCGTTTCCTGGCCCCTCGAGCAGGTCGGCCATTGCCCGCATCGCCCTGACCAGGTGCGCCAGGCCCGAGTCCGGTGGCACGTCGATGCGGCCCAGCAGCCCCGCGGCTTCGTGCGCCCGGCCGGCGTCACCGCTGAAGGAGAAGTTGCGGATGGCGTCGGCGAGCATCAGGGCGGCGCGCTCGGGATCCGTACGCTCGATGGATTCCGCGCTCTTCACCAGGACGTCCCCCGCGTCCGACGGGAAGCCCTGCTCGAACTCCACGGCGGCGTGCACCCTCGCCAGACCGGCCAGCAGGGCGGGGTCGCTGGTGAGGGACTCGGCTCGACGCGCGAGGTCACGCGCCTGCCCGAGCTGACCTGACTGGACCGCCGCCTCGGCCGCATAGGACAGCCGCAGGCCGCGCAGGCGGCTGTCGGCGGTCAGGTGGGCGGCCCGTTCGTAGGCGGCGGTCGCGGTGGCGTACCCGGCCCGGCCGCCTGAACGGTGCGCCACCCCTTCGAGGGCGGCCCCGAGGGCGTCATCGGACCGGGTGGCGGCCAGGGCCAGATGCCAGATCCTGCGCTCGGCGGCGTCGCCGTCGCCGTAGGTGAGCAGGACGTCGGCGAGCGCGCGGTGCGCCGCGCAGCGGCGGGTGAAGGGCGCGCCCTGGTAGACGGCCGACCTGACCAGCGGGTGCCGGAAGGCGAGCCGGCCACCGTCGATGCGCACCAGGCCCGCCGTCTCGGCCGACTCAAGGGCCCGCTCGGCCTCGGCCTGCCCGTCGGCCAGGTCCGCGGCCCGCAGGACCAGTTCCAGGTCGCCCGTGTCGTCGGCCGCCGCGAGGAGCAGCAGGCGTCGCGCCGCCTCCGGCAGCGCGTCGACCTGACGGTGAAACGTCTCGTGCAGTTTCCGGGTGACCGGCAGAGCGGCCCGCGGGCCGCCGGAACGCCGCGGATCGGCGACCCCGGCCGTCTTCGCGAACTCGATCAGTGCGAGAGGGTTGCCGAGCGCCTCTTTCATGATCTGTTCACGTAGCCGCGGGGTGAGCTCGGGCGCCTGCTCACGCAGCAGCGCTTCGGCGGCGGCCGGGTCCAGCCCCGTCAGGCGCAGTTCGTCGAGCCCCGCCGGCGCGGGCCAGTCGTCCCCGGCGGCGAACAGCAGCACCACGGCCTCGACGTTCAGCCTGCGGGAGGCGAAGAGCAGCGTGTCCGCCGAGGACCTGTCGAGCCATTGCGCGTCGTCGATCAGGCAGAGCACGGGACCGCAGTCGGCGAGCAGCGTCAGGACCGCCAGCCCGACGAGGAACCGATCGCCGGAGGCGGGGCCGAGTCCCATGGCGCCGCGCAGGGCGGCTGCCTGGGTGCGCGGCAGCTCCTCCAGCCTGTGCATGACCGGCTGAAGGAGCTGGTGCAGCCCGGCGAAAGGGAGTTCGGCCTCGCTCTCCACGCCGTTGGCCCGCAGGAGGCGGAGACCTTCAGCGGCGCCGCGCGCGTGCTCCAGCAGCGCGGTCTTGCCGATGCCCGGCTCGCCTCTGATGATCAGCGCGCCGCTCCCGCCGGTCACCATGCCGGCCAGCAGCGCGTTCACGACCTGCCGTTCCCGCATTCTTCCCGTCAAGGACGACCCGCGCACAGTTGATCATTGTGCCGGTTCTCCTCGTTCTCTGACCAGGGTCAGGGCAGCACGCGGGGGAAGATGCCGGGGAAGGCGTCGAGGGCGTCCCACACGTCGGTGAAGAACTCCCTGCAGTCGCCCGAGCCGTCCAGGTTGCTGCCGCCCGTGTGGACGCCCTTCACCTGGACCCGGCCGTTCGACATGACGAAGTACGTCGGGCCTCCCGAGTCGCCGTGGCCCGTGCACTTGCCGCTCTTGTAGCCGGCCACGACGTTGCGTACGGTCTCGCCGCCGCTGTAACTGACGTTGATCCCGTAGTTGTAGACCTTCCACCCGCACAGCTCGCCGGTCTTGAAGCCGCTGTTGCAGTACTCGTCGCCCAGCCCCGCGCGGCGCGGCGCGAGCTGGCCGATGATCGCGGTGTAGGGGTTGGCGACGGATCCGCGATAGATGTAGTAGCCGCTGGTCGCGTTGGGGATCTCGATCAGCGCGAGGTCGCCCCTGAAGACGCTCTGGCCGGGGAGCAGCGTGGATCCCCGGCCGTCGGTCCAGTTCTCCCTGTCGTTCTTGCTGACCCACCCCATGTAGTTGGTGTCGGCGCCGTTGAAGATGTAGCCGCCTGTGGGGACGCAGTGGCCGGCTGTCAGCATCCCCGACTTCTCGCCCGGCAGCCAGACGGGGATCCCGGACGAGCATCCGAACACGTCGCCGCTGGGAGCCCGGTGGATCGTCATCTCCGCACCCCCTCCCCAGTTGTGGGGTCCGTCGTCGTAACGGCTGGACTTCGAGGGGTTGAACGCGGGATCGACCTCGACGGCGAAGGCGTCCGCCCCGTACCTGGCCGTCAGCGCTTCGAGCATCGCGTCGGTGGCCCTGTTCACCGTGACGATCACCCGGTTGTGCTCGGCGTCGATGCGGGTCATCCGGATGGCCGCGGCGTCGGGGAGGTCCGCGGCCGGCTGCCCGATCGCGCCATCCTTGATCTTCTCCAGTACGGCCTTGCTCCGGGTGACCGGCCGCCGCAGGACGTCCTTGCCCTGATCGGCGGCCAGGCGGTTGCCGGTTCCTGACACCGTTCCGAGCACCACCTGGCCCGTCTCCGGGTCCACCCACGGCTCGCCGAAGTCGTCGGGGTGCTGCTCAGCCAGCTTCCGCGCCTTGTCCAGGGCCAGCGCCGTGGCCTCGGGCAACGTCTTGACATCGGGCGGCTGCGGCGACATCAGCGCGGGCCCGCGCTGGTACCCCGCCGAGGCGAGCGCCGCTGCGGGAAGGGTGCTCACCATGGTGAGAGCTAAGGCTGCCGCCAGGCCTATGGTTCTTCTGCGCACGCGTTTCCTCCACGTCCCGGAAAGCCCTGAATCGCGACAAATCTAGGGACGTGGGAGCGAAACCGAATCTGGAACGCACCCTCAAAAACCGTGCACGCGGGCCGGCTGGAATAGGTAACCCACCCGTCGCCGGCTCCTGGCCTTCCGGGGCGCCGTCGGCCGGGCCGGGAGGGCGGCCCTCGACAGGTGGAGTCTCACGTACCGGATCGGGCGGTCGTCGCCGTCAGGGCCGCGCGCGCCGCGGTGAGGATCTCCTCGGACAGGGGGGAGCCCTTGGTGGCGCGGGCCAGGAGGAGCGCGCCGAACATGGTGCACAGCCGGGTGATGCCGTCCTGGTCGTCGGTGGCGAGCCGGTCGGCGAAGTCGCTGACGCCTTCGGCGTAGACGCGATGGGCCTCGTGGTTGCCGGGTTCGCGCGCCATGTCGCCGGCGAGCGCGGCGACGGGGCAGCCGTCGGCGGGGTTGTCGCGGTGCTCGACGGACAGGTAGGCGTCGATCAGCGCCTGCTGGACGGCGTCGGGTTGTCCGGTGTGCTGTTCGAGCGCGGCGGTGTGGCGCTCGGCGAGTTCGTCGAAGGCGTGCGTGGTGGCTTCGTCGATGAGCGCCTCCTTGGAGGTGAACTGCTTGTAGAAGCCGCCGTGGGTCAGTCCGACCGCCTTCATCAGGTCGGCGACGCTGACGTGCGTGCCCTGCTCCCGGAACAGCCGGGAGGCGGTTTCCACGATCCGCTTGCGGTTCTCCTGTGCTTGCGCCCGCGACGCGCGGCCCATGGGCCACCTCCTGTTTTGGATGTCGGTTGACTTCTATCCTATGCTCCGGTTTAGATTATGAGCATAATCTAACTGCGCGGACCCGTAGGGAGCAGACATGGAACTGAAGAACGCGGTCGCCGTGGTCACCGGCGCCAACCGGGGGCTGGGGCGCCATCTGGCCGCCCAGCTCGTGGAACGCGGAGCGAAGGTGTACGCGGCGGCGCGCCGCCCGCAGAGCGTGGACGTGGCCGGCGTGATCCCGGTGCGTCTGGACGTGACGGACGAGGAGTCCGTCCAGGCCGCGGCCCGGATCGCATCGGACGCGACGCTGCTCGTGAACAACGCCGGGATCTCCACGGGCACTCCCCTGATCGTCAGCGACCTGGAAGCCGTGCGGCTGGAGATGGAGACGAACTTCTTCGGCCCGCTCGCCGTGACACGGGCCTTCGCCCCGGTCATCGAGAGCAACGGCGGCGGCGCCGTGTTCAACGTCCTGTCCGTGCTGTCCTGGTGGCATCCGGCCGGAGTCGGGGCCTACGCGGCGGCCAAGGCGGCCGCCTGGGCGCAGACCAACGCGGTCCGCGAGGAACTGGCACCCCGCGGCATCACCGTCTCGGCACTCCACGTCGGCTTCATGGACACCGACATGGCCGCCGGCATTCCCGCCGAGAAAGCCGACCCCGCCGACGTCGCCGCCCAGGTCCTGCACGGCATCGAGAACGGCCTGCCCGAGATCCTCGCCGACGAGACCACCCGGAACGTCAAGCAGAGCCTGGCCGCCATGCTGAACCCCGCCTGAAGCGGCGTCCGGCCACGACTCCTCGGGTGCGATGCCGCTGCACCGGGCCGGCACCCTGGGCCCCGGTCCGGAGGCGGCGCCCGGACCGGGCAGCGCCGTCGCATTGGCGGTGGTCATCGGTTTCCCGCATCGGTGAACGAGATCGATGCCTGGCTCGTGGGCGGCCGGCAGCTGCCCGCCGGGGAGAAGCCGAGGTGCGTGGTGCGGGTGGGGGTCCCGGCCGGTTCGATGAACGACGCCCGAGGGCAATGGGGGAGCGCGCGGGAAGATCGTACGCATCGAGGACATCGCGGCTCTCGTCACCAGCGGTTAGGCCGACGGCCCGCGCGGGCCATCCTGACGGCCGTGTCCGGTTTCGGCGTCGCCTGCCGGCTCGCACCGGCCCGCGGGTTCCTCGACGCGGTGCCCGAGACGCAGCGCGGTCAGGCGTTCGGCCTGCTGCTGACCGGAACGATGACGCTGCAGGGCCTGGCCGCCGCAGCCGGAGGCGCGCTGGGCGAAGTCGCGGCCCCGGGGCTGGTCGACACACTGGCCGGCGCGGCCTCGGCCATCGCCACCCTGATGTCCTGGTGAACGTTGTCACCCACACGGCGACCCTGACGACGGCCCACGTGCCGAACGCGCCGACAGCCCGGCGGCTACCCGCTGGCCGGGGCGCGTGTCCTCGTGAGTGAGCAGTCCCGACTTGACGAGTCGCTTGAGTCGTCGGCGAGAATATCCGAGGCGACCCCCTCGATCGAGTTGGCCTGCAGCTCTCGGAAGTAGCGACGGTCTCCGAAGACGACGCAAATCACAAGCGGAAGGAGCCGCCGTGCTGAGGCAGGTCGCGGAGGGCGTGCTGATCCACCAGAGCGAGTTCTGCCAAAGCAACGCCGTTGTCGTGCGAGGCCGCGCCGGCGTGCTGCTCATCGACCCCGGGGTGCAGGGCCACGAGATGGCCTGCCTCGCGAACGACCTTCGCGACTTGCGCCAGCCCGTTGTGGCGGGCTTCTCGACGCATCCGCATTGGGATCACCTGCTCTGGCACGCCGGGCTCGGCGCGGCACCTCGCTACGGCACGGCCCGCTGCGCGGCCACGGTCCGAGAACGGCTGTCGGACCCGGCTGTGAAGGCCCGCATCGCCGCCCACCTGATACCGCCGGACATCGCCGAGCACGTTCCGCTGGACCTGCTCGGCCTCATCACCGGCTTGCCCGCCGACACCACGCAGATTCCTTGGGACGGCCCTCGGATCCGGATCATCGAGCATCAGGCGCATGCCCCGGGCCATGCGGCGCTGTTGATCGAGGAGCGCGGCGTTCTCGTCGCCGGCGACATGCTGTCTGATGTCCTGATTCCGATGCTCGACCTCAACGACACCGCGGACCCGATCGAGGACTACCTCGCCGCGCTGCAGCTGCTCGAGAACGCGGCGGGCGACGTCGATGTCCTCGTCCCCGGCCACGGATCCATCGGCGCAGCTGATCAGGTACGCGCACGGATCGACCAGGATCGCGCGTACGTGCACGCCCTGCGTGACGCCCAGGTTCCCGGCGACCCGCGGGTCGGCCCATCGGCCCCGTACGCTTGGGTGTCCGGCGTGCACGAACGGCAACTCCAGCACCTCGCCCGGCGAAGCGAGCGCGACGGGACGCCCGGCTAGCTCGCGGTAGTGTCACCCCAGCGATTCCGCGGCTTCGGCGGCCGCTGTTCCTGGAGCTCAAGGCTCTGCACGTCCGCGAAGCGGGGCAGGCTCGCGCACAGCGACGAGAGGTCATGCCCCGGCGCGCAGCACCGTGCCGGCCGGGCGGACGATGGCGGCCGTCACGTGCCCACGGCGCAGCCAGCAGTGCAGCTCGCTACCCGGTGGGACCAGAAGCAGGACGCCGCCGCGCCGCTCGACCCCGGCCCGCCGCGCCCCCGTCACCGAAACCGAGGACACGACGGCGAACCGGCCCGCGGCCACCTCGTCGAAACGCCGGCCCTCTCGAGGGTGGGTGGAACACCCTGCGGCGTTCCCGATCCCGGGCCGGAAACCAGACACCGCCGGACACGCATCGTTCCGGAAGTCGTCCCACAGAAGTGTTCCAGAAAGGCCGTACGAAGACGAGTTTCGGTACGATCTGGGGGGGAACCGGCAACGATCACTCTCAGGCCGGCATGGAACTCGGCTACGCCCGCGTCTCCACCACCAGGCAGTCCCTCGAACGCCAGCTCGACGCCCTGGCCGCCGCCGGGATCGGCGGCGAACGGATCTACGTCGACAAGAAGACCGGCACCACCGTCGACCGCGACGGCCTGAAGGCCCTGCCGGCCTACGCCCGGCCGGGCGACACCATCGTCGGGCACACCCGGACCGACTCGGCCGCAACCTGCGCGAGGTCCTCAACCTCGTCCACGACCTGGCCGAGAAGAACATCGGCGTCCGGTCGCTGGCCGACCCACTCCCGATCAACACCACCGACGAGGGCATGGGCCGCATCGCCTTCCTGCTGCTGGCCCCGTTCGCCGAGATGGAACGCACCTTCACCGCCGAACGCGCCGCCCACGCCCGCACCGTCGCCGAAGCTCCGGCCGCCAGCTCGGCCGCCCTGTCGCTACGCCGAAGACAAGATCGAGTACGCCCGGCTCCTCAAGGCCCAAGGCGACTCCCTCGGCGTCATCGCCGCCAAGACCGGCATCCCCAAGACCTCCCTGCACCGCTACCTCCGCGATTGACAAGCCGCGGCCGGTCGCGGAATCGAGCGTTTCTGAGACGGCCGCCGGCGCCCGCAGATTGTCGGTGCCCGCGCATGGCGTTGGCTCATCCCCGGACGCCAACGACGACGGGCGCGGGCCGGATGTCCTTCACCGCGCTTCACCCCACGCACTGAGCCGTGCCGACGCGGTGGCGTCCTTGGGTTCCAGCCGCAGCGCCGGTAGGAGAGCGGCCTCGTGTATGAGTGACAGCGTGATCTTCGTCCCGGCGAGGGCTCCCAAGCGTCTCCGCCGTAATCACTCGTGAGCGGGCCATTCCTCGGCCAGGAGCGCGTATGAGAGACCGTCGAGCCATCCCTTGGTGCGGTGGAGTGAGTCTCTCACCGTGTGCTGTTCGCGGCGCATCCCGACCCGCTCCATCAGCCGCCACGAGGATTCGTTGTCGTAGAAGCAGTCCGCGTGCAGGCGGCGCAGGCCAAGACTCTTGAAGGAGATGTCGATGAGGGCGCGTACCGCTTCGGTCGCGTAGCCCTTGCCGCCGTAGGAGGGATCGAGCGTCCACCCGAGCTCTCCTTGAACGCTTTTCGCCTGGTCAGCGACCTCTTCCTGGGCCCAACCGTCCTGGACCTTCAGTGTCAGGTCGCCGATCACCCGGCCGTCCAGTTCGATGATGAGCAGGTTTACGAGCCGCTCCTCGCGGAGGAAACGCTCACGGTAGTCGTCGTAGGCCACTGTGGCGGCCGCGACCCATTCGTGAGTCTCCGGCAGCTGCCGGAAGGCCCAGGTCGCGTCCAGGTCGTCGGGGGCAGCCCGGCGCAACAGCAGCCGCTCGGTGGAAATCGGCCAGTCCAGCGTGTCAAGAGGGTGACGCATGGGCCCTCATACTGACAGCGGGCTGTGGTGACCCACAAACGGATTAATGCGGACGACGTCTCCGACAACGACGCGGCGATCGCCCTACAAGAACCGACAGGACACCGAAGCGACCAGGGCTCCCGGAAACCCGCGTCCTGACAATCACGTGGGCCCGGAGGCCGGGCGGGATTGGTGGGGTGTCACAGGGGCGGGCGGGGTCGTCGGCTCCGTCTGGGGGGCGTCGCGGAGGGCGTCGGCGACGGCGTACCGCGACGCTCGGATGAAGGCGCGTTCAGATCAGTCAGTTTGAAGACAACCTCGGGAATCAGTGCAGAGGACTTCAGGAACCGACACGCGGCCAGTTCCTGGACCGCCAACTGGCAGCCCTCACCACGGCGGGCATCGCGGGTCCGGTCCGGTGGTCGTGAACTCGATCTCGATGGCGATCTCGATGGTGTCGGCGACCACGACGTTGCCGGCGCCGAAGCCGAGCTGGATGTCGACGCCGAACGCGGCCCGGCTGATGGTGGTGGTCGCCGAGAACCCTGTCCGCCTCGCGCCGGACGGATCGTCGACGACGCCGAGGAACTCGGCCTCCAACCCGACGGTCCTGGTGACACCGTGCAGGGTCAGCGAGCCCACCAGGATGAAGCTCCCGCCGTCGAAGCCGCGGACCTCGGTCGAGGTGAACTCGATCTGCGGGTACGTCTCCACGTCCAGGAAATCGGCCGACCGGATGTGCTGGTCGCGCTGTTCGTTGCCGGTGTACACCGAGGCGGAGTCGATGAGGGCGCTCACCTGGCCGCCGTCCTCGCCGACGCTCAGCACCGCCGAGGCGAGCGCGAACGTCCCCCTGACCTTGCCGACGCCCATGTGGCGGACCTTGAAGGAGATGTCGGAATGAACGGGATCGCCGACCCAGGCGCCGGCGGCGAGGGTGCTATCGACGGTGATCATGGCGCGCCTTCGGGTCGGCTTGGGCAGCGCTGTGCCTACTGCGGTTGAGCCGTGGCCTCCCTGTTGCAGATCACGTTGGTGTTGGGGAGCTCGCCTGAGGCCAGGTAGGCGTTGACCGCCTCGGTGACGCAGCGGTTGGGGTACATGCCGTAGAGGCCGTGGCGGCGGACGTTCCGCAGCGTGACCATGCGAGAGGCGGGGAGCGCGCGGTGCAGGGCGGCGGCGCCCTCGTACACGGTGCGGGTGTCGCCCGTGGACTGGACGATCATCGCCGGCCGGTTGTTGCGGACCTTGGTGGGCGCCTCCAGGGGCGCTGCCGGCCAGAACGCGCAGGGGAACACGGTGTTGGCCAGCGGCCCGTACACCGGCTGGGCGGCGCGGCTGCGCTGGATGTTGCGCCAGTACCACTCGGGGTCGCGAGGCGCGGGCGCGTCGCCGCAGAAGACGGCGACGTTCATCGACAGGGCGTTGTCGAGGTCGGCGTCGGGCGGGCTCAGGTACTCCTTCAACGTGCCGGACGGTTCGACGTGTTGGCCCTTGGCGGCTCGGTGCAGTTCTCGTACGATGCCGGCCTGCTGTGCGAAGTAGCGGTCGTCGGAGAGCATTCCGGCGAGAATCGAGGGGATGATGTGCTCGTCGGCTCGATGGTCACCGAGTATCAGCGGCTTGCGGGCGGCCCGCGCGATGATCCCCTCGACCGTCGCGCGCACCTTGCGCCTGGTGCCGCCAAGCCCGTACTCGGCGTCGCGTCCTGCCGTCCAGGAGGCCCAGGCGTCGAGGTACCGCTCGTTGGCCGCGCCTATGCCGGGAAACGTCCGCACCGGATAGCGGGCCGGATCGAGCGCACTGTCGAGCACGACGCGATCGACCAGGGTGGGGAACATCTGGGTGTAGACGGCGCCCAGGTAGGTGCCGTACGAGGTCCCGATGTAGGACAACTTCGGGGCCTTCAGCAGGGTCCGGATCAGATCCATGTCGCGGGCCGTGTTCCGGGTGGTGATGTGAGGCAGAAGGTCGGCGTGCCGCTTCTGGCAGCGCGCCACCTGCTCCTTCTCGTACGTGACGGTGCGCTCGAAGCCCGCGCGGTCCAGCCCGGCCGACCGGAGCCATTCCCCGGCCAGCCGGCAGTTGAGCCGGGTACTGCGGCCTACTCCGCGCGGGTCCATGCCGATCAGGTCGAACCGCCCGGCGAGTGCGGGGCCCATGGCGGCGGAGGTGAGTATGGGGCCATTGAGGCCACGTCCGCCGGGACCGCCGCCGGTGCCGTGCATCAGAACGCCGATCCGGTCCCTGGAGGTGGCCGCCAGCCGCGAGATCGCCACGGTGATCGTGCGGCCCGCCGGGTCGCGGTAGTCGAGCGGCACGGTGATGTCCGCGCAGCGGGCGCCTGCCTCGGCCAGGTCGGCGTCCTGGCAGGTCTTCCATTGGACGGCCTGGCCGGTGAAGCGGGCCATCGGGTCCGTAGCCGTCTGCCCGGCGGCCGGCACGCCGGCCAGGCCCAGGGTGAGGGCGGCCGCGATCGCGGTGGTCAGCATCTGCAACTCCTCAGGATGGTGGCCGCAGCATCGACGACATGCTGCGACCCGTTCGGATCGGTGGATATCTCGTTGACGGTGACGTTGACTGCCAGGCCCCCGTCGGTGACGCCGCCCCTGGTCCGGGTGCCCTCGATCGTCCCGCCGTGGCCCCAGAACGCCCCGCCGCCCGGGATCGGGAAGCGAATCAGCCCGAGGCCGCACTCCGCTCCCTCGGCGATGTCGGCGGGCACCGTACGGCGCATCTCGGCCAGCTCCGCGGACGGCAGCAGACGCCCGGCGAGCAGCGCGGTGAAGAAGCGATTCAGGTCCTGACCGGTGGAGACCAGCGCCCCGGCCGTCCCCACGACGGAGGTGTTGATCCACCTCACCTCGGTGTGATCGGGCGGCATGTACGCGCGGGCGTGTGGCCCCCGCAGGGTCTGCTCGGGATAGCCGGGCCAGTACGTGTGCCGTAGCCCGAGCGGCCGGATGACCCGGCGGGTGATCTCCTCCTCCGCCGGCCGGCCGGTCACGCGCTCGATGAGCAGCCCGGCGACCAGGTAGTTGATGTTGCAGTACTCCCAGCGCGTTCCCGGAGCGAATGCCGGCGGGTGGCGCAGCGCAGCGGCGACCACGTCGGCGGCCCGGTAGTGGCCCCGCGAGTGCTCCGTGACGTCGTGGGCGAAGTCGGGAAACCCGCTCTGGTGCCGCAGGACCTGCCGCACCGTCGCGTCGCTGTCGATCTCCGGCAGGTAGCGGGAGATCGGCCGGTCGAGGGCGACGCGCCCCTCGGCGACGAGTTGGAGGACGGCGGTAGCGGTGAACGCCTTGGTGTTGCTGGCGATCCGGATCCGCGCCAGGCGCGGGAAGGGCCGGCCGGTACGCAGGTCCCCGGCTCCGCTGACGATTTCCACGCTCCGCCCGTCAGGGGTGCTGATGACGGCCTGCGCTCCCGGCAGGCCGTCCCGGGCGACCAGGTCGTGGAGCGCGCGCTGCGCGGGGGTCGTCCGCGACGAGGGGCGGGAGGACGGCGGGGAGGACGGGTGGGCCAACGCCAGAGCGGTGGGTGCCGCCGCCGAAACGGCGAGAAAGCGCCGACGGTCGATCTTGGGTTCTCGCAACGTGCCTCCTTGCGGGCCGGGCCTTCGTTGATCGGGTTCCCGACACTAGGGAGTCACGACGCCCGGGTCGTCATGCTGCGGAACCAACCGCCGCGCGACTTTGGTCGCGTCGCCCCGACCGCACCGTGATAGATCCAGAGGAATGACGAAGCATCCCTTCCGGGCCGACGCCGCACTGGCTGCCGGCTGCTCGGTGTGGCACATCGGGGGCTGGCTGGCGATCGGGCCGGTCCCGTCGGCAGGACAGGCGGCGCTCCTGGGCGCGGCGATGTGCCTGCCGACGCTGCCGCTGGCGTGGCGGCGGACCCGCCCGTGGGTCTCCTTCTGCGGCGTCGTGGCCGGGTATTGCATCTGGCTGTTCACTGTGGGGCCCCACATGACGGGGCAGATCGGGATGATCTTCGTGATGATCTCGCTGTATTCGGCCGCACGGTGGACGGCTCGGCCGCGCAGCCTGGTCGCCGCGGTGATCGTGGGCACCGTGTTGGCCGTTCCGGAACTCGCGCGCACGGCGGCGTCCGGTGCCCCTGTGGCCGAGGTTGTTCTGGAGGGGACGGCGCTGACGGCTTTCCTGTTCGGGATACCCGTGTGCGTGTGGCTGGCCGGGAACGGGCGGCGCCGTGCTCACGAGGACGCGGCGAGACTGCGTGAACTGGCCGAGCGGCTCCGCGCCGAGCGGGAGCTCAACGCCCGCCACGCGGTGCTCACCGAACGAGCCCGCATCGCCGGTGACCTGCACGACGTCGTTGCAGGCCAGGTGAGCGCGATCGCGCTCACCGCCCGTACCGTCGAGGGCAGCGAGCAGGCCCGGCTGATCGCCGCCACCGCCGATCAAGCGCTGGAGGACATGCGGCGCATCATCGGCTTGCTGGCCGACGGCGCCGAGGAGATCGAACCCCGGGCGTCTCTGGCTGACCTGGACCGGCTGATCAAGATTGTCGAGGGAGCAGGATGCCGCGTTACCGGTCCGGCGAGCCTCCCCCGGAGCCTGAGCTCTTCGGTCGAGACGTCCGCGTACCGGATCATTCAGGAGGCGCTCACCAACGTGGTCAAGCACGCCGGGCCGACCGACGTTCAGATCTCCCTGACCCAGGCGCCGCTGACGATCACCGTCACCAACGGCCCGAAGGCCCACGGGCACGAGGCCGAGAGCGGCTCCGGATTAGGCATGATCGGGCTCAGGGAACGCGCTGCTCTGTATGGCGGCACCCTCGAGGCGGGCCCCCACCGGGACGGCTGGCGGGTCAGGGCCGTCCTGCCCACGGCGGAGCGCCCATGATCCGGGTACTCATCGCCGACGACCAGGAGATGGTCCGCAGCGCGCTGCGGATGGTCGTCGACCGCCACGACGACCTGCGCGTGGTGGCGGTGGCCGCCGACGGCGAACAGGCCGTGGCCGCCGCCTTCGCCCACCGACCGGACGTGATCGTCATGGACGTGCGGATGCCCCGCGCGACCGGGGTGGAGGCCACCGAACGCGTCCTGCGCCAGTGGCCGCATCCCGAGCCGCGGCCCCGCGTGATCGTGCTCACCACGTTCGACCTGGACGAGTACGTGCACTCCGCGCTCCGGGCCGGCGCGAGCGGGTTCCTGCTCAAGAACACCTCCCCCGACCATCTCGCCGACGCCATCCGCACCGTCGTCCGGGGTGAGGCCATGCTCGCCCCGTCCGTGACGCAACGCCTCATCCGCAACTTCGTCGCCACCCCGCCGCCCGGCGCCGGCAATCCCCTGGAATTGCTCACCCGGCGTGAGATGGACGTGCTGCTGCTGGTCGCGCAGGGTATGTCGAACGCCGAGATCGGCGCGGAACTCGGCCTGTCCGCCCCGACCGTCAAAAGTCGCCTCAACCGGATCTTCGCCCGGCTCGGCGTCGCCAACCGCGTGCAGGCCGCCCTGCTCGCCCACAACGCCGGCTTGCTGGACCGGCCGGGTTGACCGACCACCTGGTCCTGCCCGGCGCCGGACAACCACTGCGCCGGTACCTCTCCGATCTGACCTGCCTGATACGCGGCAACTACGAATGGGGCATCGTGGTCGGCCGTTACACCAACCCCGACGGCCGCCACCCCGGCGCTGTAAAAGTCACCGGCACGGTCACCGACAGTCCCAGCGCCCTCGGCCCGCCCGAGGACATCCCTTGCATCGGATGGTGGTGGCAAGACATCGGGGTCGAGGAGGAAGTCCGCAGGAATCAGCCGTAGCGCACCATGCCGGAGCATCATGTGGTGGTGCCTCGCTTCCGGCGGGGCAGGCGCTGGGTGGAGGGGCCGGCTGCTGAGGCAACCGGGGACTTCGGCCATCTCACGGTAGGGAGGCTGGCCGGCCCGTCGCACGCAACGCGCGCAGCGCGCGGGCCAGCTCGGGAACAGCGGCCTCCGACTCGGAGTATCGCCCCTGGTCGCAGCCCTGAAAGCGTCAGTTCGTCGGTCCGGACGAGCGCCGTGGGCTATTACTTGAACGGCCCTCCGCCATTGCCCGGCGGGGGCTGTTGTCGATCGCAAACCTGAGACAACCCTCCCGGCATACAGGCGCCGACAACCGGAACCGGCCCCGCGACGACGCGACGTCGCCGCCCGTCCGCCCAGTTCGGGGACCTGGTCATATCCGGCAGAGAATTCCCGGTGCAGGTCAGCGAGGTTCGTCGTCGCGGGTGGTCCAGCCATGCTTGGCGATGAGTTCGGCCGGCGCGTTGCGGAGTTGGTTGATGCGTTCTTGGGCGTCGGGGCCCCGGATGCCGATGGTGACGGCGGAGTCGGCGGCGTGGTAGGTGGTGCGGGAAGGTGTAGTCGGATGGGGTTGCCTCGAAAGGCTACGAGGGCCACGCCACCACCCCATAGGCCGCGGACGGCCGTCTCATGCGATCAAGGAAGCGCTCGGCCGGTACGTGCTGATGGTGTTCACCTACGGGACGCTGCTCGGCCCCGCCCAGGTCGCCGCACACATGCGCGGGCAGATCGTGTTCGGGGGCCCGCTGGTGGTCGCCGCTTACGGAGGATCCGGGCGCGAAGCCGTTTGTTCGGCGCCGTTGTTGTGGGTGCGTTGAGTGATGGTGCCTTCGAGGCCGTCGAGGAGGGCGAGGAGGCCGAATTCCCGGGTGGTGCTGCTTGAGGGGATGGCCACGGTGGTGGCCAGCAGCGGGAAGCGGCTGGCGTTGAGGAGTAGCAGGTCGCGCATGATGGGGGCGGCGCTGCCGTCCGTCCAGGTCTGAGTGCCTTGGGTGGCGGCCGGGTGGGTGGCGCGGATGTGGTGGGACACCATCATGACCGCGTCGAGCCGTTCGCGTTCGGTCAGGGGGGTGTCGGTGAGGGCGCTGAGGGCTGTTTCGGTCCATGCGGTCTCACGTGGACCCATGACGCGGTCGCCCACGGTGACCGACGGCAGCCAGGGGTGGCGCCGCCAGGCGGTGGACAGTCCGCGGGCGTACTCCTCCAGCTTGGCCCGCCAGCCGGCCGCCCCGCTCAGGTCGGGGGGTGTGCCGACCGCCGCCTCGATCATGATGGCCATCAGCTCTGTCTTGCCGTTGACGTAGCGGTACAGGGCCATCTTGGTGAGGCCGAGCTCGGCGGCGATGCGG